>CAZCJY010000151.1:0-6612 GCA_964498975.1 uncultured Methylocystis sp. | reverse complement strand
ATAGCGCCGCGGCGGCGCCGGCGTCCATATTCATTCCGCGTTCATGGCTTTGCGCTGAGGATGCGCGCAGGAGAGGAGCATGCCAGCCGCCATGGCATTGGTCAGACAGGCGCTCGCCGCCGCCACGGCCGTGGCGGGGATCGATTTCGCGGGCCTGGATTTGGCGCGCGCCGAAGACGCGCCGGCGCGCCTCAATTGCCTCTCCATGGCGCAGGCGCGCGTCAAGATGGAAGCGAACAAGCTCGTCGATCCTTTCCAGTCGATGCGCGAGGCGGCCATGCGCCTGCCGGGCGAGCCGCTCGGCGCGCGGCTGTGCGAATTGGGCGAAGCGCTCTTTTATGAGATCAGCCTGCTGCGCCAGGACGGCCATATCGTTAAAATTCTGGTCGACGCCATCACCGGCCGGCCGCATTCTGAGCGCCCGGACAAGTGATTTGAGGCCGAACGAAGGAGGCTGACGTTGCGGCTGCTCGTCGTGGAAGACGACAAGGATTTGAACCGCCAGATCGCTCAAGCGCTGGAGCAGTCCGGCTATGCGGTGGATCGCGCCTTCGACGGAGAGGAAGGCTGCTATCTCGGCGAGACCGAGCCCTATGACGCCGTGGTGCTCGACATCGGCCTGCCGAAGAAGGACGGCGTCACCATTCTCGAGGAATGGCGCGCCGCCGGCCGCGACATGCCGGTGCTGATCTTAACCGCGCGCGACCGGTGGAGCGACAAGGTGCAGGGCTTCGACGCCGGCGCCGACGACTATGTTTCAAAGCCCTTCCATATGGAGGAGGTGCTGGCGCGCATCCGCGCGCTGCTGCGCCGCGCGGCGGGACATGCGACCAATGAGATCATCTGCGGCGGGGTGCGTCTCGACACCAAGGCCGGTCGCGTCGTCGTCGACGGCGCGGCGGTGAAGCTCACCTCGCATGAATATCGTCTGCTCGCCTATCTGATGCATCACAGCGGGCGCATCGTTTCGCGCAGCGAGATCATCGAGCATTTATACGATCAGGATTTCGACCGCGATTCGAACACGGTCGAAGTCTTCGTCGGCAGGCTGCGCAAGAAGCTCGGCGTCGACCTGATCCAGACCGTGCGCGGCCTGGGCTATATGGCGGCGGCGCCGGCGGGGGACGCCGGCGGGAAGCGATAGCGGCCGATGCGCCGACTAAGCCTCCCCGCTCGCTCGATCGCCGCGCGTCTGTTTTTGATGGCGGCGGCGATGAGTTCAGTCGTTCTGCTTATCGCCAGCATTCTGCTCACCGCCTATTACCGCAGCGAAGCGGAGGAAGTTTTTGAACGACGGCTCGATGTCTATCTGCGCGCCATCGTCGCAGATGTGTCCGAGTCGGGACAGGAGGGCCGCACCGGGCCGGGGCAGCTCGGCGATCCGCAATTCGAACTGCCCGGCTCGGGCTGGTATTGGCAGATCACTCGCCTCGACGACAAGGCGCATGAAATCAAGGCGTCGCGCTCCCTCTTTGCGGGGCGCCTGCCGAAACTCTCCGACCTTGGCGTCGCGGCCGAGGTCGGCGGCTTTCGCCGCGGCTATGCGCCGGGGCCGGACGGGCGCAGGCTGCGCATCGTCGAGCGGGTGATCGACGTCGGCGATCTCGGCATCTATCTCGTGCAGGTCGCCGGCAGCGGCGAGGAGATGGAAGAGCAGATCGCGCGCTTTCGCTTCGCGCTGTCCGTCGCCTTCGCCGCGCTCGCCATCGCGCTCGCCATCGGCGCCGCCTTTCAGGTACGCTTCGGCCTGCGCCCGCTGCGGCAATTGCAAGGCGAACTCGTTTCGATCCGCCGCGGCGAGCGCGAGCGGATCATCGGCCGCTACCCAAGCGAGGTCGCGCCGCTCGCCGATGAACTCGATCTTCTGATCGGCGCCAATCGCGACATTCTCGAACGCGCCCGCACGCAAGTGGGCAATCTCGCCCATGCGCTGAAGACGCCGCTCTCGGTGATCGTCAATGAAGCTGACGCGGCGCCGGGGCCGCTCGCCGAGAAGGTCGACGAGCAGGCGCGGATCATGCGCGACCAGATTTCATTTTATCTCGACCGCGCCCGCGCGGCGGCGCGCGGCGGCGCGCTCGGCGCCGCGACGCAACTCGCGCCCTCAATCGAAGCCCTGCTGCGCGCCTTTAGCAAAATATACGGCGACAAGGGCGTGACGTTTTCCGGCGGCGCGGGGACGCAATTGCGCTTTCTCGGCGAGCGCCAGGATTTGGAGGAAATGATCGGCAATCTGCTCGACAACGCCGGCAAATGGGCGAAGAGCCGCGTCGTCATCGACGTGACGCTAGAGCCGGCGGCGGACGCGACCGAGCGGCGCGCGCTGCGCGTCACGATCGACGACGACGGCCCCGGCCTCGCGCCGCATTTGCGCGCGGCGGCCACCCAGCGCGGTCGCCGGCTTGACGAAACCAAGCCGGGCTCCGGCCTCGGACTCTCCATCGTCGCCGATCTTGCCGCAGGCTATGGCGGCTCGCTGCATCTTGACGACAGTCCCGCCGGCGGGCTGCGCGCCGAACTGCGCCTGCCCGGTTTTTGACAGCTTTACGTCTATCCTGCATGAAAAACTCGCGACATGAATCAAGCGAAGAGAGATCGACCATGCGCGCATATGCCTTGATCGCGGTTGGCGCCCTTTGCGGAGCGCTTGGCCTTAGCGCCTGCAACTCCACGCCGGATCGCACGCCGACTGGAGCGATCCCCGTCGCCGCGGCGCCTCCCCCGCCTGCTCCCGGAGTCGTCGGCGGACCGATCGGCCAATCGCTCGACGAGAAAGATCGCGAGGCCGCCATCGCCGCGCAGCAGGAGGCCATCTCGTCGGGCGAACGCAAGAGCTGGCGCGGCGCGCGCGGCGCGCGCGGCGCATATGGCTTCATCGTTCCCGGACCTGAGTCGGGCGCCTGCCGCGACTACACGCATCGCATCTTCGTCAATGGCCGCCCGCAAGAGGCCAAGGGCCAGGCTTGTCGCCAGAATGGCGAATGGCGCGTCGCCGGTTGAGGCGCGCGGCGCGGCGCGATCATTTCGCCATGAGACTCGTCCTTCTCCTGTTTCTCGCGGCGCTCCTCGCAAGCGGCGCCATTGTGGCGGCGCTCCTATGGAAACAGGATGCGCCGGGAAGAATCGTGGAGGCGGAGATCGCCGGCATGCGGTTCTTTTACGCGCCGGCCTATGCGCGCGACAACGCGACGGCGACGGGCGGCATGACCGACCGTTTGAATTTCGTGGCGCAGTTTCCCGATTTCGCGCCGCTCGCGCCGCGGGAGCGCGCCGGCGCAAGGGCGGTCGCCATCGCCGTGACGCCCAAGGACGATGCGATGGAACCCAGTGAGCGTCCCGCGCATCTTTACGCGCGCTTTCTCGGCGGCGAGGCGTGGAGCGGACCGGGCGGTCTGATCCTGCGGCGCTTCGAAGCGAATACGCCTTACGATCTCGAAGAGCTTTATCTCGCGCCGCCGGACGGACGCAGCTTCTTCGCCCGCTGTCCGAAGCCGCAGGTCGGGACGCCGACGGAAGGATGTCTGTCGATTTTTCGCATCGGCGCGGTCGATGTGGAGCTGCGTTACGCGCCGGCGCTTCTCGAACATTGGGAGGCGCTGCTAGAGGGCGCGCGCATTCTGCTCGCGCGCATTATCGCCGCGCCGGTCCCCTCGCCGACTAGGAAGTCGAAATAACGCGCCGCATCACTCGTCTTCGAGATCGAAGTCGAGAATGGCGATTTGCAGGGTGAAGCTCGAGAGCTTGGGATCGTCCGCCGAAATCACGCCGAGGAATTCGCCGTCGCTATTGAGTTCGACGGAATCCATCTTGCGGCCGCGCGCGGCGATTGAAAGACGGTCGTTCTCGAACAGCTTGCGCAAATAGGATTGCAAAACTTCGCGGCCGACAGGAATTTTCATCTCGAAGGCGAAGGAGCGATCGCCGTCCTCGTCGTCGACGGAGATCGACGCGATCTTGCGTTCGCCGAGATGCACCGCCGCGTCGTCGGGATTCTTCGGATCGGCGGCGACGCGAATGTCCTCGCTTCCCAGCGAGCGGCGTAAGAAGGCCTGCAGCTTTCGCAATTCGCTCTTATCCAAACGCCTTCCCCCCAATCCTTGCGCACGCCACACCCTCTGCCATGAAGCCCCGCGTCCGGCAAGATGCGCGCAAGGCCGAAAACAAAACGCCCGGCGGAACGAGCCGCCGGGCGCTTGGCGAAACGGGACGCGGACGATTATTCGCCTGCGGCTTTCAGCTTCTTGTTGCAGGCGCTCCAATATTTCGGCCAGGTGATCTTGGGGTCGGTCTTTTTCAGCTCGGCCTTATTGGCCTTCCATTCCGCGCCGCATTTTTTCTCGCGCGCGCGCATCGCCGCCTGCGCGTCCTTGGCGGCGGGCTTCGCTTCGGCCGGCGGCGCGGCCACAGGCGCAGGCGGCGCCGCGGCGGGCTTCGCCTCTACCGGCGGCGGCGCGGCGGGTTTCGTCTCGGCGGCCGGCGGCGCGGCTTCGGCGGGCTTGGCTTCCGCCGGCTTTTCTTCCGCGGGCTTGCCCTGTTCGGCGAGGCGCGCGCGACACGCCTTGAGGAAATCCTGCCAGCTCTGGCCGGCGAGTTCATTGGCCGCCTTGGCGGCCTGATATTGCGATCCGCATTCCTTCAACACATTGGCCTGCGCATAGGCCGCCCCGGAGCCGGCGGCGACGCCGATGGCCACGGCGAAAAGGCCGGCCGCAGCGTGAGAAACAGCGAGACGGATCACCATATAAAATCTCCCATGATGGACGCGGCGCCAATTGAGCGCGGCGGCTTGCGACGGCGCAAAGAAGCAGGACCCGCGCCATATGCGTTCGACGGCGCGACGATAGTCCTAACTTGGTTGTGAACGCAATCCGAACGCGCGATAAAGCCGCGGCGCGGCGCGCCAATCCCCAGCGCCGCGCGTCTTGAGAGGAATTCAATCTTGCCGAGCGCCCGCGAACAACCGGCCAGTTGGCGCGATCGCGCTGTCGTTTCACACGCCGATGGGCTTGCGCGCTGCCCATGGCCGGGAGAGGATCCGCTTTACCTCGATTATCACGACAATGAATGGGGCCGTCCCGAGCGCGATAGCCGCGCGCTTTATGAAAAACTCGTGCTCGACGGTTTTCAGGCGGGACTGTCCTGGATCACGATTTTGCGCAAGCGCGAGGCTTTTCGCGCCGCCTTCGCCAAATTCGACCCGGCGAAAATCGCCCGCTTTGACCAAAAACGCATAGAAGCGCTGATGCAAAATGATGCAATCGTGCGCAATCGCGCCAAAATCCAAGGCGCCGTGCTGTCGGCGCAGGCGTGGCTCGAGATCGAGGAGACCGTCGGCTTCTCCAATTATCTGTGGGGCTTTGTCGACGGGCGGGCGATCGTCAATCATCCCAAGCGCATGAGCGACGTGCCGACGCAGACGCCGCTCTCCGAACGAATTTCGAAAGATTTGAAGGCGCGCGGCTTCAAATTCTGCGGGCCGACCATCGTTTACGCCTTCATGCAGGCGACGGGCATGGTGGACGACCATTTGGTCGGGTGCCATCGCCATGCTGGCGGCGACGGCGCCTGAGACGATGCGCGAACCGCCTCCGATCAAACGCTCGCCGGCCAAGGCGATCGCCGCCCCCCGCGCCTGGCAGCGAATGCTGTCCGGCCGCCGGCTCGATCTGCTCGATCCTTCGCCGCTCGATGTGGAAATCGAGGATATCGCCCATGGCCTCGCCCGCGTCGCGCGCTGGAACGGCCAGACCGTCGGCGCGCATATCTTCTCCGTGGCGCAGCACAGCCTGCTTGTGGAAAAAGTCGCGGGCGCGATCGATCCGGCGCTCGGCCGCGCCGACCGGCTGTTCATGCTGCTGCATGACGCGCCCGAATATGTCATCGGCGATATGATCTCGCCGTTCAAGGCGGTCATCGGCGACGCTTACAAGAGCGTCGAGCACCGCATCCTCGGCGCGATTTTGCTGCGCTTCTCGCTTCCCGCCACGCCCTCCCCGGCCCTCCAGCGACTGTGCAAACAGGCCGACAAGGCAGCCGCCTTTTTCGAGGCCGTAAAGCTGGCGGGCTTTACACGCGGCGAAGCCGAGCGCATCTTCGGCCGCCCGGCGATCTCGCCGCAGGCCTTCATGGACGAACTCGCGCCGGCTCCCATCGAGGAGACGCAGGCGCGTTTTCTCGCCCGATTCCGGGCGATCGACGAAGGTTAAGAAAAAACGTCGGGGGAGGGGATGACGAACGGGCGCCTATACGTCTGTTCTTTGACCAAGGTGGTCGACACGGTGCGCGACAGCGGCGCCCGGTCGCTCATCACCATTCTCACGGCCGGCGCGTCGCTGGTGCGGCCTTGCGAGATCGCTCGCGACCGACATTTGCGCATCGCCGTCTCCGATATCGACGCGCCGCGCGAGGGCCATGTTCTGCCGGTCGACGAACATATCGACCGGCTGCTTGCCTTTCTTGAAGAATGGGATCGGTCCGCGCCGCTCGTCATCCATTGCTATGCGGGGGTCAGCCGCTCGCCGGCGGCCGCCTATGTCGCGGCCTGCGCGCTCGCGCCGCATCGCTGCGAAATGGAGCTGGCGCGCGAACTGCGCCGCGTTTCGCCGACGGCGA
>CAZCJY010000150.1:257-6619 GCA_964498975.1 uncultured Methylocystis sp. | reverse complement strand
ACACCGCCATCTGGCTGGCAGGACTGTCCCTGGCCTTCGTCGCCAGCGCGGAGTCGCTGCTCACCGCCACGGCGGCGGATTCGATGCAGCGCCATGCCGATCGCACCCAATACAGTCGCGAACTGGCGGCGCAAGGCGTCGGCAATATTCTCTGCGGCCTCATGGGCGTGTTGCCGATCACGGGCGTCATTGTCCGCACCTCGGCCAATATCATGGCGGGCGGCCGCACTCGAATGTCAGCCTTCCTGCACGGCGTCTGGCTATTGCTGTTCGTGGCGCTGCTTCCGGGCGTGCTGGGCATGATTCCGGTCGCGGGTCTCGCGGCGGTGCTGGTCTATACCGGCGTCAAGCTGGCCAAGCTGCAATTCGCCAAAAATCTCTGGGACCAAGACCGGGCGGAAGCCGCCATTTACGTCGTAACGCTCGGTGGCGTCGTCGGACTGGACCTGCTGACCGGCATCATGCTGGGAATAGGTCTGGCCTTCGCCAGACTGCTGTATACCTTCTCCCACCTCGAAATCCGGATAGGCGAGGAAAAGGAGTCCGGAGTGACAGTGGTTCATCTCAAAGGCGCCGCCACCTTCATCCGTCTGCCGCAACTGGCGGCGGCTCTGGAGAAACTGCGCCCCGACGCGCATGTGCATATCCATCTTCACGAACTGACCTACATCGACCACGCCTGCCTCGATTTGCTGGTCAACTGGGAACAGCAGCACAAGGCGGCGGGAGGCGAGTTGGTTCTCGACTGGGGCGCTCTGCGTGGCCTGTTTCATGAAAACGCATGGCGCGCGCCAGAACCGCCGCACTCGGCCGGGCCACCAAGCGCCCAACGGCGCGCCGTCGCTTAAGCAGATGGGGTGATTGGGTCTCGGCCGAGGGACGATGAGGGCGGCTGCTCCTATCGAGATGTGAGAACGTGGTCGGTGTCGAATCGCCACGAGCATCAGGAAGGAGCAGCCATGAAGTATTTTGCCGGACTGGACGTGACGCGCTGTCCATAACAATACATCCGTTCACTTGTTGGGGGCGAACTCAGCGAGCGCCGCGAGCGCGGCGTCGACGTCGGCCGGCGTGTGGTCCGCGCTGATCTGAAAACGAATCTCCTCGTCGCCCTTCGGCACCACCGGGTAGGTCAGGCCGGTGACAAGGACGCATCGTCGCCGCAAATGCGCGACCAAGGCCAAAGTGCGCGCGCTGTCGCGCGTCAACAGCGGGACGACAGGATGTTCGCCGGGCAGCGTCTCGAAGCCGAGTTTGACAAGCCCCGTCCTGAAGCGCGCCGTCATCGCGCGCAAATGCGCAAGCAGCGCAAGGCCCGCCGAACCGTCCAATATATCGAGCGCTTGATGGGCGGCGGCGGCCTCGGCCGGCGTGATTGGATTCGAAAAAATGTAGAAGGGCGACGTCTCGCGCAGGTAGCGGATGACGAGCTCTTCGGCGACGGCGTATCCGCCATTCACGCCGAGCGCCTTGCCGAGCGTCGCCACCAGCAAATCGGCGGGCGTGGACTGCGTGTATTCCTCGACGCCGCGGCCGGTCGCTCCGAGCGCGCCGACGCCATGGGAGTCGTCCACCACTACGATGGCATTCTCAGCGAATGCGCCGTCATAGGCGCGCGCCAGCGCCATAATGCAGTCGAGAGGCGCGTGGTCGCCGCGCATGCTGAAGACGCCGTCGGTCACAATGATCGCGCGAACGCAACTCTTCGCCGCCGCTTCGAGGCGCCGTTCGAGTTCGCCCATGTTGAGATGCTTATAGATCTGCTTTTGGGCCGGCCGCGCGAGCGCGATCGCGTTGATGATGCAATTGTGATTGAGTTCGTCGCTGATCACCGCCGTCCTGTCGGTGACGAGCGGCGGGATCAGCCCCATGACCGTGGCGTAAGCCGATGAGAACAATATGGCCGCCGGCCGGCGGTGGAAGGCGGCGAGCCGCCGTTCCACCGCAACATGGGGCGACCAGGTTCCGCCGATGAAGCGTACCGCGCCCGGTCCGGCGCCGTAACTGCCCGCCGCCGCCGCCTCCGCGGCGACGACTTCCGAGCGCAGCGACATCCCCAGGTAACTGTTGGAGTTCATCCGTAGGAATGGCTTGTCGCCCTCGTCTTCGACGAGATAGCGCGGACCATCGCCGCCGCGCGCGGGGATGAATCCGCGGATCACGCTTTCCTTGCCCTTTAGCCGCCCTGCCCGCTTAAGTTCGTCGAGGCGCGCTGCTAGCGTTTTAGTTAATGCGTGCGTCGGCATTGGGCGCCTCGCTTTCGAACCTGTCGCGTTGCGGCGCAGTGGTATTCGCGCGCAGGCGTACGAGCATGTCCGTTGTCATCGCCGCGAGATCGAAGCGCGGGGAAAAGCCCCAATCCTCTCGGGCTGCGCTGGCGTCGAGCGATTGCGGCCAGGAATTGGCGATCGACTGGCGTAGAAGGTCGACGCGATAATCCACGGCGAACTGCGGCGCGTGTTTGCGGATTTCCGCCGCGAGTTCGGCAGGCGTGACGCTCATTGCGGTCACGTTATAAGCATTGTGGTATCTCAGCCGCGCCGCGTCCGCCTCCATGAGCTGGATCATCGCGCGGATCGCGTCAGGCATGTACATCATGTCGAGTCGCGCATCCGCCGCCAGGAAGCAGGAGTAATGCTTGCCGCGCACAGCCGCTTGAAACATCTCGACGGCGTAGTCGGTCGTGCCGCCGCCGGGCTTGGCGCCGTAAGAGATGAGGCCCGGCAAACGAAGCCCCCGCACATCGACGCCGAAGCGCCGCGCGTAATAATCGCCGAGCAATTCGCCGGCGACCTTGGTGACGCCGTAGATGGTGGTTGGCCGCTGAATCGTCACCTGGGGCGTGTGCTCGCGCGGCGTGGATGGCCCGAACGCCGCGATTGAGCTGGGAAAAAACAGCTGGCAATCAAACTCGCGCGCCGCTTCGAGCAGATTGTACGCGCCGCCCATGTTGACGCTCCAGGCGGACTGCGGCCTTTTCTCGGCCACAGCGGAGAGGAGCGCGGCAAGGTGATAGACCACGCCGATCTCGCGTCGACGTATGACGTCGGCGATCATTTCTAACTGCGTGCAGTCAAGGCGTTCGTAAACGCCGTCCGATGGCGAGAACGGCTTCAGGTCCGACGCAACGATGCGCGCGGCGCCATAGCGTTGTCGCAGCGCGGGGACCAACTCGGCGCCGATCTGGCCGAGCGCGCCGGTCACCAAGATTTGTCGCATGTCCACATCCAAGTAACGCCGGCTGCGCCCCAGCGACGTTCGCCGATCGCAAGTCAGCGGCATACTCCTCAGTTATGGCTGTTCGCCGGGACGCCAATATCCGCGCCGGGCCGATTTATGTCGCTCCAGGGAAGCCAATTCAGCGTCCAGTCCTAAACTTTCAGGCTTGCAGCCCGAAGATTTCGCCTCCGCCTGATGGTAAAGCGCGAGCTCGTCGACGACAGCCACCTCAGCGTCTCCTCGAATGCCTTCCGATTTGCGCGTTCGACGAAATTGCGCCGCCCTGCCTGTGAATCGGCGTTCAATATTTGCGCGCACGATTCGACCAGCACCGAGTGCGACGCCTCAATTACGTAACCGATCCATTTCTTTAGACGGCGCGATGTTCAGCCGCGGGTCATCCTTTGGATCGTAATAATCAACGGCCCAGGGTCCTGCCGCGTTGACCTGCACTATCGCGTCCTGATCGATGAAGACATAATGCAGGACCCCGGCTGGCATTGACGCGAAGCTTCCCGCCAGCAAAGACTCGACGCTGGCGAGGTCGGCGCTTTGTCCCCGCCCCAGGCTGACGGCGCCGGAAATTACCGTGACGACCTCGGCTTTAGGATGGATGTGCGGCGGAATGTGATAGCCCTTTGGCGCCTTGATCCTCATCGAAAACATGCCCTCACCCATCGGATCGCCGTCCAGTATGGCAACTTGCGCGCCCGCCGGAAGCGACGCAGGCGCCGCCTCCCACTTAACGTTTTGCGGCAGGGTCACTTTGTGCTCCCCAATCGCCGCCGCCCAGGCTGCTGTGCCGCAAGCGAGGGCGAGACCGACAGTGATGATCGCCAGTTTCGGTTGCATGAGCCTCTCCTTGGAAGGTTAGAACACGACGCAGTTTGATCGCGAATTGCGCTTCGCGGTGCAATGCCGACGAACAACTACGTCGTTCTAAGAACCCGCCATATAGTGCGCGCTCTAACTACTGCTGCACTCTTGGCAATTTTTTGAGCGCGCGGCTCGACGACCTTGGTCTTTCCCGGAGTCAGGAAAGATTGGAGGTGCGGTTCCTCCGCATCTGATGCGCGCGCGGCCGCCTTCTGCGCGTATGCGACTCGCCGAGTGGAAGAGCCGCTCGCAGCATACGAATAATCTCAGTGCTCCCGTTTCATTTGCCCAACCCGCAAAGCGAGCTGCGCGAATGACTGGCCGCGGCCCTCCGATGACGCCTGTAGCGCTTGCCGTAAGAAGCGGACGGGGAAGCAGATCGCGTCGACATTCGCACCGCGCAAGTCCGCCGGGCGATCAGGGGCCGACACCAAGGCCGATTCAGTATCCGCCAAGAGCCGGTCGATTTCCTGAGCGCCGAAAACGCCTTTGTCGCGCATGGTGACGAGCAAGGCCGAGAGGACGACGTAAAGACCTTCAAGCTGAAGATTGGCAGTGTTCATGGTGCGCCTATGGAGTTGGAGAACCTCGCCGCATCGCCCAATGGGCGTCGCATCGTGCGCCTACTCGCTTTCCCTATCAAGAATTGCGCAATGCCATAGCCCCCGCCTGCCGAAGCTGCGCGGGCGTGCGAGTTCCTCTGAGGGCGCCACAAGGGGACTATAGCGCCAGAAACCCGTTCTGTGGTCGCATGAGCCGTAACGCTCTTGCGAACGGTGAAGCGTTGGATGTTGGCATCCAGATAAGGACTAAAGTTCTCGTCAATGATCATGAAGAGGGTGACGAACTCGCGATCGACGTCCTTGGGCGACCCGTCCGGCTTGGCGCTTCCGCTCCGTGTCACGACAACGGCGCCGATCAGGCCGGCATAGACGACGATGCCTCGGTGATCGTACGCTATTAGAGCCAGACGATAAAATCGGGGTCCGATGGCCCCGGTCCAGCGCGTTCGGCAACGTCCCAATGACAAGTATACTCGCCTTTCGGCTTCACATGGGCTCCGGTCTCCGGCAAAGGGCCGGCATCACCTTCGTGGCCCGGGGCCGCGGTCACATAATGCGCTCCTTTGGACGCTTTGCCGTAAAAGACCCTGTGCGGATGGATGCCGAATCCGATCGGCGAGTTCGGCGCGGATGGTCGGTCCCAATATCCGGAAACTCTGCTGGGCCCCCTCGGCTTCGGCGTGGAGAACGACGCATCGACGTATTCACGATAGCCGGCCTTCAGATATTTCCTCCCGATCCGATCGAGGCAATGCACTAAACTCTCATATCCCTTGGACCAGAAAATCGGTCAGGCCAGACGCCATCCGTGCTCGTTCGAAGCGTCGGGGATCAAATCACGATCGCTGCCTTATCAACGAAACCCGCTTGACGCCCCGCTCCGCCGCCCTGCCCAGGCGCCGAATAACCCCCTTGGCTTCGCTCTCTTCGACACTGCCGAACTCGAGGCGTAGGCCTCTACCGTCGAAAGACCGAGTTACGCACGATCTGGAGGAAAGGAAGCGAATACCGTGACACCGGATGCGCCTCAACTACGTAGAGAGCTCAGCGCCGCCAGAAAGAATGTGCTTCTCTATGCATCATCCGCGGCGTCGTCGAACTCAATGTCCTCCAACTCCGCCGCATCTCCGTCAGGAAGGCAAAAGACTCTATCGAGATCGCCGGCGGGAACAGGCCGTTGCAGCAATCCTTCGTCCTCGAGCTTTTCGATATCGGGGAGGTCGCGCAGCATCGAGAGGCCAAACACCTGCAGAAACTTCCGCGTCGTCACCCAGGCCAAGGGCGCCCCCGCCTGCGGCGCGCGCAGCGCCGCGTCGATGAGGCCGAGTTGTTTGAGGCGGCCGATCACGTCGCGGCTGATCTCTCGGCCGGCGAGACGAGACAATTCCGCACGCGTCGCCGGCTGTAGATAGGCGATCGCCGCGACCGCCAGAAGTTCGGTCGGCGTGAGTTCCGGCGCGCCGGCGTCACGCAGGCCTTGCGAGTTCGCGGCCCGGATCGCGCTCGCAAAGCGCGGGCGCGTGCGTAGCTGATAGCCGCCGGCGACAAAGACGAGCTCATAGGGCCGCGCGCGCAACTCGTCGACGACGTCGGCAATGAGATCGTCGAAATTGCAATTCGGCCCGATGAGTTTCGCCAGCGTCTCGCGCGGCACGGGATCGTGCGCGGCCCTATGAGCTCGTCTTTGTCGCCGGCGGCTATCAG
>CAZCJY010000150.1:0-247 GCA_964498975.1 uncultured Methylocystis sp. | reverse complement strand
ATCCACTCGCGCCAGCGCGCGCCGTGCGGCAATTCGGCAAGGTCCGGATCGAATAGCGCGTCCCATTCACGTCTTTTCGGCCGGCCCATTAACGCCTCGCATTCCTTCCATGACGCGTTTTTCACGCCAACGGCATCCCGCTCGAAAACGCTAGAGTCCGTAAAGTCGAAAATTCGGCCGACCGGAAAGTTCGCGCGCGGCGCCGAGCGCGACAAGCCGGTCGAACAACCGGCGCGATGCGCGATCG
>CAZCJY010000149.1:2865-6638 GCA_964498975.1 uncultured Methylocystis sp. | reverse complement strand
GCGCGGAGAAATGGACGACGACGCCTCCGGCGCGCCTGCGATTGAGCTTTCGCTCGAACCCGCCGCGCCGCGAGACGCCGAAGCCGCCGATCTGCCGCCCGGCCCAACGACCGATGAAGCCGCCGCCGCCGCGCCCTCAGTCGCCGCCTCCGAGGCGAAAGAGACGAATGAGGAGAAGATCGCCCACGCCGAGGCCGATGACGCGGAGTTGTCGCAAAGCAACAAACCGGACAAGCCGGTCGTGGAGGAACAGACGCATCAGGCGCAGCCTGTCGTTTCGGCCGAGTCTGCCGCTTCGGAAGCGACCGCGCCGCCAAAGTCCGATGTCGAAAAACAGTCCGACAGGCCCGTAGCGCCCGTCCAGGGGGCCGATGCCGCGGCCAATGCGGTAAAGCTCACCTGGCACAAGGCGCTGATGGCGCATCTCAACCGCGCCAAGCGTTATCCGGCGGGCGGCGGGCGGCGAGCGGCGGAGGCGAGCGTCTCCTTCACGCTCGACAGACGCGGTCATGTCGTCAGCTATAGCGTCAAACGCTCGTCCGGCCACCCCGCCTTTGACGACGCTGCGCTCGCCATGATGAAGCGCGCCGATCCGGTGCCGGCGCCGCCGCCGATCATCGCGGACGAGGGATTGTCCTTCGAGGTGCCGGTGCAGTTTCGCGCCGACCATAAATAGGCGTTTCTCTACCGCCGCGTCGCTGCGAAGACACTCGATGACGCCGTCAGGTCTGAGGGCGGCTCACATTGACCTTCGCCAACCCGTCGATGATCTCGCTTCCCTTATCGGGGCGCGTTTTGCCCATTGCCGTCCACGTTGGATGATTTGTAGCGATAGGCGAATTTCATGCGCGACGTCGTCGTCCACATGTTCAACGACAAGGCCAACTTTTGCAATAAGAACAGTTTGAAAGACGTTTCGTACAAGAATTCCGATCAACGCTAAATTGTATTGACGCGCGCCGCTGCTTGCTGAAGTTTTTGTATCACGCAAGGCGGCCGCCAATCATGGATCAAACTCCGACCGATCAAACTGCGGAAGCAGCAACCGTCGATAAGGCCCCGCGCGAATATGACGTGCGGGAACCTGTCGGAGAAGGCGTGGAAGCGGCGAACATACATGCGGGAGAGCGCTATCGGCTGCGTATCGCCGCTAACAACAAACTCATTTTGACGAAGTGAGCGAATGAATGAGCGCGCGAAAACCTCTCTCTTGGAGCCATTTAAGCGCTGCGTGGCGTCGCCGAGTCTTCTATGCGCTCCGCGCTACTGGGACCGCGTTAAGCGCGCTGCGAGTCCCGCCGATCGTAACGACTCTTGGCGCAGTATCCACTGCGCCGGCGGACCGGATCGTTTCGATCGGCGGCGCGCTCGTCGAAATCCTCTATGCGCTCGGACAACGGGAACATTGTCACGGTTGACGCGATCAGCCTCCAGTCGCCGCATGCGACAAAAGCAAAGCCCAACGTCGGCTATTTCCAACTCTAGCCCATGTCAGGCTCTGAAGGAGAAGACCATGTGCGATTTAGAAAGGCATAAGCGGCGTATCAATGCGATCCTCGCCGCCGCGATGAATCAGGGTTCGGCGCGCGTGTCCATCGACGAAGTTGAACTTGCCGGCCATGGCCTCGCGGCGCTGCGGAGCCACTATGCCGACGCGTGTCCGGACGAATGCATTCGCAAACGGTGCGATGAATATGCCGCGTTCGTTGCGAGATCGCGTCGATCGAAACACGCGCGCCGGGGATAGCGAACCAGCCGGCGGCAAAGACGCAGAGAAAGGACAAGCGCGATGTTCATGGCTTCGAACCAATTCAAAGTGATCAAGGGCCGAGAGGAGGCGTTCGAAAGCGCCTGGATGGCGACGAGCGCGCGGTTGCGCGAGGCGCCGGGGCTGATCGGCTTTCGCTTCGATAAGGGGAAAGAGCTTGGCGAACACATACTCTATTTCTCGATCACGATGTGGGAGACGGAGACGTGTTTTCTTGACTGGAAATACACCGAAGGATTCGGCGCGGGCCTCGAAATGCCGGGAAGCGCCCGCCGCCGTCTTGCGCCGCCGAGACGGGAGGAACTGGATACAATGATCTCAAAGAATAATCCGCAATGATATCGTCCAATCGCCGATACGCGCCAATACGGAGTTCCGACGGATGACATTCAGCCTGCGTCGCGGCGGAATTTCGCACATGCGTCGCGCCTTTCCTCCCGTCGCGCGATTTGACCGTGACGGCTCTTTTGTCGAACGCTCGGCTTCGTCGTGGCGAAAATTGCCGAGGGCGACGGCTGTCTCATCGTTCGATTAGCATGAGCGGAGCCTCGTTATGGTTTGGCGCAACCATTGCAACGAACCGAAATCCTGACGCGCTACCAATGTCGCTAAAGCAGCGATCAACTACACAAATGGAGCAAGGAATGCTGGGAATTGGCGATAAGCTGCCTGCTTTTGAAATCACGGGCGTCAAACCCGGTTTCAACGAGATCGACGAGAACGGCGACTCTGCTTTCGAAGCCGTCAGCGAGACGAGCTTTCCGGGCAAATGGAAGGTGATCTTCTTCTATCCGAAGGACTTCACGTTTGTTTGCCCGACGGAGATTGCCGAATTTGCGCGGCTCTCGAAAGAATTCGCCGAGCGCAATGCGATTGTTCTCGGCGGATCGACCGACAATGAATTCGTAAAGCTCGCTTGGCGGCGCGATCATAGGGATCTCGATCGCCTGCCGATTTGGCAGTTCGCGGACGCCCGGGGCGATCTTGTAGATGGCCTCGGCGTGCGCGCGCCTTCGGGCGTCGCCTATCGCGTCACGTTCATTGTCGATCCGGATAATGTCATCCAGCATGTTTACGCGACGAACCTTGATGTCGGTCGGGCGCCGCAGGATACGTTGCGGGTTCTTGACGCGCTGCAGACAAAGACGCTGTGCGCTTGCAACAGGCCTGTTGGCGGCGAAGTGCTGAAGGTTGGGACATAAAGGGTAGTTGGCAAGTCGGCCTAGCCCAGCTTGTAACTCGAGAACGCGCCGGGCGCAGCAATGCGCCCCCGGCAATCCAAGGCCGGTCTGCTAGAGCGTGACGATCTGCATTTGAGACGCCTCAAAATTTTTCCAACTGGCTTAACATCGCGCGCGGGAACGAATTCTGATTGAAGTCGTGCGGTCCTGGTGGCCCTGTTGTCTTTCCAATCTGCTATGGGCGGACTGACCTTGGTCGGGTCCACTTGCGCAAGGCGAAGTGTTCTCGCTTAGCAACGCCGGCTGGTTTATGGCCTGGACATTCAGGCGCAATGTATTTTGAAAAACGTTGGCGGCATTGCCGTTTGCGCCATCCGTCGCGCCGCCGCCGCCTCTATTGCTCACCGCGATGCTGCGGGTCCGACTTTCTCCGCGGGCGGCGCGACTCTCGCCATTCCATCGCGGCTCTCGCCGCGAGTCGTTGTCCATGTCGCTGGTCCGGCGCCTCTGCTGTCCAAAGAAACCACCGCCGTCCTCCCCAAATCGGACTGTTGTTCCTCCGCCGTCGCGATTGTTTTCGCTCCCGAACGATCTGCCGCCATCCGATTGGTTGGTCGCCGCGCTTCGTCCGCCGCCGCCGGAGTCATTTTTTGAATCGCCGTGTCGCCCACCGCCGCCGGATCCATAGCCGCCGCCATTTGACCCGCCGCCGGATCCATAACCGCCGCCATATGATCCGCCGCCGGATCCATAGCCGCCGCCATTTGACCCGCCGCCGGATCCATAGCCGCCGCCATTTGACCCGCCGCCGGATCCATAGCCGC
>CAZCJY010000149.1:0-2765 GCA_964498975.1 uncultured Methylocystis sp. | reverse complement strand
CCGGATCCATAGCCGCCGCCATTTGACCCGCCGCCGGATCCATAGCCGCCGCCATACGACCCGCCGCCAGATCCATAGCCGCCACCATACGACCCGCCGCCGGATCCATAACCGCCGCCATACGACCCGCCGCCAAAGCCATAGCCATCGCCTCGGCTTGAGCCTCCGGGCGCTAGAGCCACGATAGCAATGGCTAAGGGTAAGGCGTAGACGGCCGTTCCAAGCCGCCGTCTGGAGGCGCCTGTTTTTTGTTTGGACACTTGCAGCAGCGTCATTAAAAGAGCCCCCCTGCAACTCGGCCGAGGGCCGAAACGTAGTTCCTCCGTAGTTCTCAACGCCGCATTATGGTAAATCGTTCCTTAATCCTCACAAGAAGATGATCTTTGGTGGGTTGCGATCGGCCCTATGGTTCGGTCGTGAAATGATGACCTCGGCCGTGATCATGGTAACGCCAACCACGAGGGTAATGGTGACCGTGGCGAGTCCCCCAGTGATTGTGACGCCTCGAGGGAGCTCCGACATGACGGTCGCCGTGGGGCGGGACCACTCTCATCGTTCCGTGCGGCCGCTGCGATCGAGCCGGCGGCACGAGGGCGTTCGGGTTAAACTGAAACGGCGCTTGGTGTTGGGCTTCTGCCGCGCCAACAAAAAACTGGGCAACCGCTAAAGGGAGGAGCAGCCACAGCTTGAGGCGGCGACCCGTTCGCCTGGGGTTTCTACAAACCGTCACAAAGTCAATCATGATCGAGCGCCTGACTTTAGAGAAGTTTTGCCATTAATTGAAAACGTGGATGGGGCGTGGAAGTTCGATTTCTTGTTGTCTTGCCGCCGATCGGCTCGGGCAATTACACATAGACGGCGCGGCGGGAGCGCAAGTTCGGCGATGCTCCTCGCGGTTGCAAAGTCCTATCAAGGACATAATCGAAATTAAGGAGAAGGTCTATGTGGGTTCGCTTTTCGGCAGCGCCATCGCCCTGATCTTGATAGCCGCTTCGGTGCGGTTCTTTGCTTCGAGCTGTTTCATTATGTTGCGTATGTGAGACTTGACGGTGCTCTCGCTCATGTTGAGCTCGTGGGCGATAACCTTGTTGCTTTTTCCTTGCTGTAGCGCGTCCATGACTGCCTGTTGGCGCGCGGTGAACGCCGCTTTCGGGGGGCTCTGGTCAGCAAGCACGGTCTCTGTCGGAATGAAAACGCCTCCCGCAAGAACGAGCCGGATCGCTTTCATGGCGATTCCCAGCGGCGTGTTTGTTGGCACATAGCCGCGCGCGCCGCTTCGCAGCATATGGACGATCTGCTCGACTTCCTCCGAATCCGAGAGCACGATTATCGGAGCCGCGCTCCCCGATTTCTTGACCCGCATGACGGCTTCGTCGCTTCCGTCCTGGTCTGAACCGCTCAAGTCGAGAAGGACAAGCGCGGAACTGGCGTGAGAACCGGACTGCTCCCAACTTCCGAGATCAGGGAATGAGAGGACCGGATGACCGATCTCGGCGCCGATGCAAGACGCCAGGGCTTCCGCCATGAGCGTGCGCTTGCCGATCACGACCACCGGCGCGTGCGCGGGGTTGTCAGATTGCGCCGGCATTGACACGTCGACCGCTCGACGAGCGGCGCTCGGCGCCCGTACTATTTCGAGACAGAAAAGCCATTTGAATTAGATTGTTGAGAAATGCGTGCCGTCTAGGTGGCGTTCCTTTCCTGGGACGTCGCACGGCGAAGCCCGCGCACCCTAAGAAGTGGCGCGAATTGCGTTATTCACGCGGGAAGCGCGGTCACTTTTTTTTTCAAAATGAGCGATGAGGAGCGATTGCGCGGTCAGGCGCGCCTCGACGGCGGGTGTTTTGCGCGGCTTGAAAGGGACCGAAATGGGCGCAGCAAGACCCCAGGGACGCGCGGCGACGTTGGGGCAGGATCAAGAAAAATGAGCATGACCGCGTCTCGATATGACACGATCATGCTCTAAAGCCGGCAGGAGCCCGATTGATGACTCAGTTGCGCGCGCCGTTCTGGAAGAAGGGCGCGAACGGGTCGAAGTGATAGTTCATGCCGACGCGAGCGACCTGACCGTCGAACCGTGTGCGCGATATCGGGACGACGACGTTAGCAAAGGAACCCACCGCTGGGTTAAACGCCATCACCAACGGCCCGGAGTTGTATCGGGCCTCGCCGAGATCATAGTAAAGATATTCGGCTTTTAGGCTCAAGACGGGCGAGAACATCCATTCGAACCCGCCGCCGACCGTCCAGCCGAACCGAACGTCCGAGTAACGGCCAAGAGTGTTCGACGGGTTTTGCAAGCCGCCGATGATGCTTCCGGCCGTCGACTGCGAGATCATGGTTTGCGTGTGGACGCCGCCATAGGCGAGACCGGCGGTCGCGTATCCGAGCAAGGACGGCGTGAACACATAGCCGGCGCGCGCGCGCAAAGTGCCGAACCAGTCGAGGCGCTTTTCGTTCTCAACGGCGGTCGCCACAGGCACAACCCCGACGCCCGCCACGTCGATCGCCGGCCGAAGGCCCAAAAATCCGCTCCGTCCCTTGGCGCTGGACCCTTGTACGTCCGACTCCACGCCGACGAGGTAATTGTTGGAAATGTAGTTATAACCAAGCTGCCCGCCTGCCACGGCGCCGTCGGCGCTGGCGTTGGAAACGCCAGTCGCGCCCAGCGCTGACGCTGCGGTGAAGTTGGCAAGGACGGCGTTGTCAAGGGCGGTCGCCACCGGGACGCCCGTGTTGAACACATTGGGGCTGAGGTTCCAGGC
>CAZCJY010000148.1:0-6760 GCA_964498975.1 uncultured Methylocystis sp. | reverse complement strand
AGGAGGTCAAGGCCGCTTCGACGATCCTGCGCGAGCTCGCCCTGCCCGGCCTTGATTATCGGGGCTTCGTCGAAGGCGACGGCATCGGCAAGGGCGCCGTCGACGTCGTCGTCACCGAAGGCTTCACCGGCAATATCGCGCTCAAGACCGCGGAAGGAACCGCGACTCAGATCGGCGCCTATCTCAAGCAGGCGATGTCCGGATCGCTTCTCGCCAAGCTCGGCTACCTTTTGGCGCGCGGCGCTTTTCAGGAGTTGCGCGGCCGGATGGACACTCGCTCGATCAACGGCGGCGTGTTCCTCGGCCTCGAGGGGATCGTCATCAAGAGCCATGGCGGCGCCGATTCGATCGGTTTCGGGCGCGCCGTGGAAATCGGCTATGAGATGGCGAGCAGCGACCTCCTCAACCGCATTCGCGACACGGTCGCACTGGCGCATCGTCTCGAAGACGGCGACGGCGCCCATACGACAAGCCCGCCGCAGGAAGCCGCGCAGTGACGATGGATCAATCTCAATTGCGTTCGGTCGTGCTTGGCGTCGGCGCTTATCTCCCGCAAAAAACGCTCACCAATGACGACCTTGCCAAGCTCGTCGACACGAGCGACGAGTGGATCGTGCAGCGCACGGGCATCAAGGAGCGCCACATCGCCGCGGACGGCGAGACCACCTCCATGCTCGGCGAGAAGGCAGCGCGCGCGGCGCTCGCCAACGCCGGCCTGACGCCGGACGACATCGACCTGATTGTCGTCGCGACCTCGACGCCCGACTGGACCTTCCCCTCCACGGCGACGCAAATCCAGGCGGCGCTCGGGATAACGCATGGCGTCGCCTTCGACCTGCAGGCGGTCTGCTCCGGTTTCGTCTTCGCCGTCGCGACCGCGGACAAGTTTCTGCGCTCCGGCTCGCATAGGCGCGCGCTCGTCATCGGCGCCGAAACCTTCTCGCGCATCATCGATTGGAGCGACCGCACGACCTGCGTGCTGTTTGGCGACGGCGCGGGGGCTATGATTCTCGAAGCGCGCCCGTCGCAGGGCAGGCTCGACGAACGCGGCGTGCTCACGACGCATTTGCGCTCCGATGGGCGCCATCGCGCCAAGCTCCATGTCGACGGCGGCCCTTCGGCGACGCAGACCGTCGGCCATTTGCGCATGGAGGGGAAGGAAGTGTTCCGCTTCGCCGTCGGACAGGTGACGGATGTCGTGAAGGACGCCTTCGCCGCCACGGGACTGACGGCGGAGGATATCGACTGGTTCGTGCCGCATCAGGCGAACCGCCGGATCATCGACATGTCGGCGCAAAAGCTCGGGATCGCGCCGCAGAAGGTGATCGCGACCGTCCAAATGCACGGCAACACTTCCGCCGCCTCGGTGCCGCTGGCGCTCGCCGTGGCCGCGGCGGACGGCCGCATTAAGCAAGGCGACCTCGTCATGCTTGAAGCGGTCGGCGGCGGCTTTACCTGGGGATCGGCGCTGATACGCTGGTAACATCGCGAAATACAACAACAATTTGATTGTAAGCAAATATTGGCAAGAAATATGGTTAGCGCCGATACAACCTGCGCTTGATTTCCTCGGTTAATTCTGAAAAATTCCGACAACAGCCGGTGGAACACCCGCTCTCAGCGGGCTTCGGAGAGTTAACGACGCGCTACCCCTGATTGAGCCCCCGTCGTCCCAAGACTCGCAGCGTGCTCCGATGTTTATCTGAGAATAAGCAAGGTAGAACATGGCTAAGGGGGAAATGATCGGTAGACCGAACGGCGTGGCGAAGGAAGAAATGAGTGAAGCGAGCGGCACGGTGACGCGCTCGGATCTCGCGGACGCGGTCCACCGAAAAGTTGGCGTGCCTCGCGCCGAGTCGGCCAAATATGTGGAAATGGTGCTCGACGAAATCTTCGAGCGAATCGTCTCGCGCGAGGACGTAAAGCTTTCGTCCTTTGGCGCGTTTCTGGTTCGCGAGAAAAAAGAGCGGCTCGGGCGCAATCCAAAAACAGGAGCCGGCGCGAAGATTTCGGCGCGGCTCGTCGTCGCCTTCAAGCCGTCGAATATTCTGCGCGCCAAGATCAACGGCGACCACGACTAGATCATGCTGCATTCATGCTGCATTTGGGCGGAATCGCCCAAATGCGGATCACGTGATCGATTCCAAAAGTTTAGAGCGCGCTTTACGCCAAAAAGCCGGGGCCCACTTTTTCGCCGCGCGCTCTAGGCGCGCGGCTCCGGCGACGCAAACGCAAGGCGCTTGACAAGCCGCGACGCGCCATGCGCCAACCGCGCATGGCCAAATCCCGCTCCGTCTTCGTCTGTCAGAACTGCGGCGCCGTCTCTTCACGGTGGCAGGGCCGCTGCGAATCCTGCGGCGAATGGAATACGATCGTCGCCGAGACCGACGGCGGCGCGACGGGGCGGCGCGCTACGCGCGGCCGCGCATTTGAACTGGAAGGACTCGCGGGCGAAGGGCGGCCCTCGCCGCGCATCGTCACCGGCATCGACGAATTCGACCGCGTGACCGGCGGCGGTTTCGTGCCGGGTTCGGTCCTGCTGCTCGGCGGCGAGCCCGGCATCGGCAAATCCACGCTGCTCATCCAGGCCTGCGCGACGCTGGCGCGGCGTGGCGCGCGCGTCATCTACATCTCCGGCGAGGAAGCGGTCGCGCAAGTGCGTCTGCGCGCGGCGCGGCTCGGCCTCGCCGACGCGGCGGTGGAGCTCGCCGCGGCGACGCAGGTCGAAGACATTCTCGCAACCTGCGCGACGGGCGTTCGTCCCGCATTGATCGTCATCGACTCCATTCAGACCATGCACACGGATCTGGTCGAATCGGCGCCGGGAACGGTGACGCAGGTGCGCGCCAGCGCGCAGGCGCTGCTGCGCTATGCGAAAACGAGCGGCGCATCGGTCATTCTCGTCGGCCATGTCACCAAGGACGGACAGGTCGCCGGCCCGCGCGTCGTCGAGCACATGGTCGACGCCGTGCTGTCTTTCGAGGGCGACGGCGCACATCATTTCCGCATGCTGCGCGCCTCCAAGAATCGCTTCGGCGCCACGGGCGAAATCGGCGTCTTCGAAATGACCGGCCTCGGCCTCGCCGAAGTCGCCAATCCTTCCGCGCTGTTTCTCGCCGGCCGCGACGCGGCCGCGCCAGGCGCCGCCGTCGTCGCAGGAATGGAGGGGCAGCGGCCGATTCTGATTGAAATCCAGGCGCTGGTCGCGCCCACATCCCTCGGCACGCCGCGACGCGCGGTGGTGGGTTTCGACCAAAATCGGCTGTCGATGATCCTCGCGGTGTTAGAGGCGCATGGCGGGCTGAAGCTCGGCATGCATGACGTCTATCTCAATGTCGCTGGCGGCATGCGCGCCGACGAGCCCGCCGCCGACCTCGCCGCGGCAGCCGCGCTGGTTTCGTCGCTCACCGGCGCGGTCCTGCCCGCGGACATGGCTTTTTTCGGCGAGATCGGCCTCTCCGGCGCCGTGCGCCCGGTGATCCACGCGGGGATGCGGCTGCGCGAGGCGGGCAAACTCGGGTTTCGTCACGCCGTCGTCCCGCAAGCCCAGCAGATCGGCGACGACGATCGGCGCGCCGGCGTGGCGATCCGTCCTTGCGCCGACGTGGGCGCGCTTGTCGCCTCCATCGCGCGCCTGTCCTCGCGCGAAGGGGCGATCGCGCGAAGCTAGGCCTCCGACGCATCGCTTTACTGTTTCCGCTTGGCGCAAAGATGCGTTAGAAGCTCAGCGTTGCAAGAAACCACAGCGCGATTCCACCGCGACGGGCGCGCGATGGGCGAATGTCCGCGCGCCGCGGCGCAAAGTTGACACAGCTTCCGGAGAACGTCATGCGAAGGGCGCCGGCGAGGCCAAGGCGCCGGTCCATCCACAGGCCATTCAGAAAGCGTCAGGGCGAACAGCAAGAGGCTAGCGATGCCGTCATATCTTGATTTGGCAGTGATTATCGTCGTTCTGGTGTCGGGGCTGCTCGCTCTGCTGCGCGGTTTCACGCGCGAAGTGCTGGCGATCGTATCCTGGGTCGCGGCGGCGGCGGCGGCCTATTTCTTCCACCCGCTCGTAATGCCTTACGTCAAGCCGTACATCAGCAAGGACGAAATCGCCCTCGCGGCCTCGGTGGCGATAGTGTTCTTCATCGCTCTCGTGCTGGTGTCGCTGATCACGGTGAAGCTTTCCGATCTGATTCTCGATTCGAAGGTAGGCGCGCTCGACCGCACGCTCGGCTTCGTCTTTGGCGCGGTGCGCGGGGCGCTGCTCGCCGTCGTGGCGTTCGTTTTCTATGCCTGGCTGGTGCCTGACGCGAATCAGCCGGACTGGGTCAAAAACGCCCGCGCCAAGCCGTTTCTGCAGGCCGGCGGCGACAAGCTGCGCGAAATGCTGCCCGAGGACATCGACAGCCTCGTCGCGAAGATTAAGGCGAAGAAATCCGCGCCGACGAGTGAAGAGCCGCCAATGGAAGGCGACCCGGACAAAGCGCCGACGCCGCCTCCAAGCGACGCCCGGCCGGAATCGCCGGCCGAGGCGCCGGCTGAACCCGGCGAGAAGGCGCAATGACGAAAGGCGGTCTTGCGGATGCGCCCGCCGACTGGCAAATATGACCGGAATGCGACGCGCGAATGTCCGGCGAGAGCGGCGGGCGGCGCGTCACGGGGGACCAAGCATGAAGGAGCCCGCGGAGGATCGTGACACGTCCTCATCCCGCGAGATCAACGCGATCGACGATCTCGACGGCGACAGGCTTCGCGAATATTGCGGCGTCTTTGGCGTCTTCGATCTCCCCGACGCCGCGGCGATCGCCGCGCTGGGCCTGCATGCGCTCCAGCATCGCGGCCAGGAGGCGGCGGGCATCGTCACCTTCGACGGCGGCCGCTTTCATGGCGAGCGCCGATTGGGACTCGTCGGCGACCATTTTTCCCAGGAGAGCACGATCGAGCGCCTGCCCGGCGCCGCAGCCATCGGCCATGTGCGCTACGCCACGACCGGCGAGACCATGCTGCGCAATGTGCAGCCGCTCTTCGCGGAGCTGAACACGGGCGGCTTCGCCGTCGCGCACAATGGCAATCTCACCAATGCGCAAACGCTGCGGCGCGAATTGATCCGCGAAGGCGCGATCTTCCAGTCGACGTCCGACACCGAGGTGATCCTCCACCTTGTCGCGCGCAGCCGCAGGCCGCTGCTCATCGATCGCTTCATCGAAGCGTTGCGCTCGATCGAAGGCGCCTATTCGCTGGTGGCGCTGACCAACAAGAAGCTCATCGGCGCGCGCGATCCGCTCGGCATCCGCCCGCTCGTCATCGGCGAACTGAACGGCAAATATATTCTTGCGTCGGAGACTTGCGCGCTCGACATCATCGGCGCGCGCTTCGTGCGCGACGTGCTGAACGGCGAAATCGTCATCATCTCCGAGGATGGAATTCAGAGCATGCGGCCATTTCCGCCGCAGCCGATGCGCCCCTGCATCTTCGAATATATTTATTTCGCCCGCCCCGACTCGGTCGTACACGGACGCCCCGTCTATCAGGTGCGCAAGGAGATGGGCGCCGAGCTTGCGCGCGAACGTCCGATCGACGCCGATGTCGTCGTGCCGGTGCCGGACTCCGGCGTGCCGGCGGCGCTCGGCTATTCGCAACAGTCCGGGGTGCCCTTCGAGCTCGGCATCATCCGCAACCATTACGTCGGGCGCACCTTCATCGAGCCGACGCAGATCGCGCGCGATTTCGGCGTGCGCATGAAGCATAGCGCCAATCGCTGCGTCGTCGCGGGGAAACGCGTCATCCTGATCGACGATTCGATCGTGCGCGGAACGACCTCGGTCAAGATCGTGCAGATGATGCGCGACGCCGGCGCCGTCGAAGTGCATTTTCTCATTTCCTCGCCGCCGATCACCAATCCAGATTATTACGGAATCGACACGCCGCAGAAGGAGAAGCTGCTGGCGGCGACGCATACGCTCGAGGAAATGCGCGAATATATCGGTTGCGATTCGCTCGCATTTCTGTCCGTCGACGGGATCTATCGCGCCATGGGCTATGAGCGCCGCGATCCTGTCCGGCCGCAGTTCACCGACCATTGCTTCACGGGCGACTATCCAACCTCGCTCACCGATCTCGTCGGCGAGAACCGCGCGCAGCTGTCGTTGCTGGCGGAGGCGAGCTGAAGCGACTTAAAACCTATAGTTGGTCGCAAGACTGAAAAAAGCTATTTCGGTGACGGGCCATCTAAGGACTGCTATCAAGGATCGCCATGTCGAGTGAACTAGCCGCACCCGCCGTCAAACCCTCGGCGACGCCCAGCGAGATTGATATCGAGCAGTGGCAAGCTCTGCCACGCGACGAGCAATTGCGCCGCCTTCGCGACGCTCTCGATCAAGTCGAGTGCGCGAGCGCCGCTACCGCCACCATAAGCGAAATTTTGGCCGAAGCCCTCAGTCGCGCTGAGCGGCGGCGTGGCTGAATTCCGACTTTCGCGACGCGCTAGGACTGATTTGCTCGACATCTATGCTTTCACGGAAGCGAATTTCGGAGCCTATCACGCTGAAGCCTATTTCGCGGGATTGGAGCGCACGTTTGGACTACTCGCGGATTTTCCCGGAATTGGAGTCAACGCTGAAGAAATTCTGCCAAGACTTCGTCGCTTTCGTTTCCAGTCGCATTTCATCTTCTATTCCGATGAGAGCGACCATGTCTTCATCCGAGCGTTGATTCACGTGCGGCTAGGCCTTCGACCTGCCTTGTTCGATTAGCCGCCCCATGCCCCCTGCCC
>CAZCJY010000147.1:0-6774 GCA_964498975.1 uncultured Methylocystis sp. | reverse complement strand
CCCGCCGCTCCTGTTCGGCGGCCTTGCGTTCCGCTTCCTCGGCGCGGCGGCGCTCCTCGAGCGACATGCGCTCGCGCTCGGCGCGCTTGGCACGCTCTTCGGCGGCCTTGCGCTCCGATTCCTCCTTGAGGCGGCGCTCCTCGAGCGCCTTGAGCTCCGACTCGGCGCGCCGCGCGCGTTCCAGCGCCGCCTTGCGCTCGTCGTCGGCGCGCTTCTTCTCCTCCTCGAGCGCCTTGCGCTCGGCGGCCGCCTTCTTCTCCGCCTGCTCGCGCGCTGCCTTTTCCTCGCTGGCCTTGCGCTCGGCCTCCTCGCGCAGCAGCCGCTCGGCCGCCAGCGCGCGCTCGGCATCGATGCGCCGCCGCTGCTCATCGGCCACGCCGCGCTCGGCGCGGTCGCGCTCGGCGCGGTCGCGGCCGCTCGCCGGCGAGCGGTCTTGCGCAGGCGGCGCCGTCGCGCGCCGCACGGTGTCGGTCACGAGCGGGTTGTCCGCCTCGGCGCCGGGCTTGGCGGGCGGCGGCTGGAACGCCGGCGGATAGACCGCGCGCGCGATCACGTCGGCGCGGTCGGGCGAGGTCGCCGTCAGGTGGAGGATGAACCCGGCCTCGCCCTCGATGCGGTAGATGGGATCGCGCTGCCTGGCGGAGGCGACGAGGTTGAAGCGGTGGTCGACGAGGTGGCCGCGCCGGAGCGAGCCGCCCGCCTCGACGACGGCGTACTCGGCCTCGGTGAGATGCACGAGGCCCAGCCCGCCCCAGACCGCGATCAGCGAATCGATGCCGCCGGCCTCCGCGCCGGCCTTGCGGAAGGCGAGCACGGCCGCGCCCGCGCCGTAGCGCTCGCCGATCGCCTGGATGATGCCGTCGAACTCCGCGCGCTTCAGCGGATAGCTGCGCCGGCTCGAGATCGCGTAGACGATGCGGCTCTCGGCGTCGATGTTGTAGCCCGTGGTCTTGATGTAGGCGGCGGCGCCCGTCTTCTCCTCGGCGGTGCCCGAGACGCACCATTTCAAGCCGGCGAAGACGCTGGTGGCGCAGATCCCCATGCGCGCCGCATGCATGCCGTGCGGATCGAACAGTGCGATGCCGTCGACCTTGAACTGCGCGCGGATGCGCGCCACCGCCGGATCCTTCAGCGGGTCCGCGCTCGTCTGCGCGAAAGCCGCGCCGGCGAAGCTCGCAATCCCCAAGACGAGCGCTGCAAATCGTCGGTGGCGCATGCGCCCTTGCCCAATTCCAAGAGGCCGCCGCGTCCGCGCTACGACGGCCCGGTTAAAGCCGCGTTAAGTCCCCTCTGCGCGCGAGACTTCTTCCGATCCCGATGCTGGTCCTCCGGGCAAGCTTTTAGAAAGAATGCATCGAGTCCGCCACAGCGAAAATCGACTCGCGGCTTTATCTCCCATAACGTTTCGCCGCCGCGCGGGGCGTCGATCCCGCGCTCGGGCTCTTGCGCCTGCGCCGCGCGACAGGCGCCGACAGCGCCGGGCGCATCGTCGATCCCAAGACCGCGCGCTCGCAGATGATCGGCGGCATCGTCTGGGGCTGGGGCATGGCGGCGATGGAGGCGAGCCGGCACGAGCCCGCGCTCGGCCGCTGGCTCGCGAAGGACCTCGCCGGCGTGGCCCTCCCCGTCAACGCCGACATCCCCGCCGACATCACGATCCACTTCGTCGACGAGTTCGATCCCTACGCGAGCGCCCTCGGCGCGCGCGGCATCGGCGACCACCACCGGCGGCCTCGGCGCCACCGGCGCCGCCGCCGCCGTCGCCAACGCGGTGTTCCACGCCACCGGCAAGCGCGTGCGCGAGCTGCCGATCACGGCGGAGAAGTTGGTGGGGGAGCAATGCACCACGACCCTCCTACAGCCTTCGAGGGGCGAGACCGCCTTGAAGCGCTGGCGAGCACGTTCTTTTACAGAACGGCTTGCGTAGACCTGCGCTGAAATCGCCATTACTACATAGAGCGCGAACAACGCCCTGCGTATGTCGGTGCGAGCGGCGCGCGAGATGTGCCAGCACGCGCAGAAAGGCGAATGCGGAGGTGCAGCGGCGGCTGAGGTCTTGTTTCGGCTGGTGGGAATGGATAGGACCGACGGCCGCAGGTGAGTTGTTGTCTGGGTGGCCGTTCGAGTGAAAATCACCCGCCTGTTCCAATAGACTGAGGAAACATTCTTGTCTCGGCTGACAGATCTAATCTCACAAGCAAAGGCGAAAGACGCCACGCTGGGGCACGAGCTCGAACGAGAATTCAAGGTTCTCTCATCCCGCCGCTCTTTCGGTCTCAACTTCGAACGGCACCATCCGGAAAGCGTCGAGATGCCAGGGCGGCCCGTCCGCAAAGGGGACAAGGTCCGCGTCCTACCATCGCGCGAATCGACCGCCAAAGGCGATCAACGACTTTGGAAAGTGGTCCGCTTCGAACGGGCGAGCGGTGCAAGAAAAGCAAAGGTTGAACTCCTTAACGACGCGAAATCGGGACAAAGATCGGTGCTGGTCGAAGACCTTGTCGTGGTCGCGGAATTTCGTGACTACATTTACCCCGGCCTCGTCAGTACGGGGAAGGTTGAGTGCGGAGGGGACAAGCCATTTCACGTAGTCATCAATGCCGAAAATTTTCACGCCTTGGAGGCGCTGACCTTCACGCACCGCGGCAAGATAGACGCAATCTACATCGACCCGCCGTACAATACGGGGGCGAGGGACTGGAAGTACAATAACGACTACGTGGAGGGAGAGGACCTCTATAGGCACAGCAAGTGGCTCGCGTTTATGGAGCGAAGGCTAAGGGTCGCCCACGAGCTGCTGAATCCTCGCAGCTCTGTTCTGGTCGTCACGATCGATGAGAGGGAGGTGCATCGCCTCGGGCTCCTTTTGGAGCAAATCTTTCAAGATGCTGCTGACATCCAAATGGTGACCAGCGTCATCAGCGCCAAAGGTGCGGTCCGTCCGGGCAAGTTCTCCCGTGTCGAAGAACATATTTTCATCGTCTCGCTCGGCACTGTAGAGATCACTCCGTGGATACGGAACATGCTTGATCCGATCGAAGAGGACGGTTCGGACGAATCAAGCTTGGAGTGGTTAGGCCTTCGTCGGCGCGAGCCCTCAAGCACGCGAGGCGCGCGACCCAACCAGTTTTATCCGATCTTCGTGCATGCCGAGACTGGGCGCCTTCACTCAGTCGGAGACCCGTTGAGTGATGGCGTAGACCGGGGATCGATAGTGCCACCCCCGGGGACAGTGCCGCTGTGGCCTCTAAAGCCAGACGGCACAGAAATGCTCTGGGGTTTGACGCCAGATGTGTTGCGGCGAAATTGGAACAATGGATTTGCTCGCGTCAATCGCTGGGACGCTCGAAGGAAACGCGGGACGGTGCAGTACCTCCCCGGAGGAACAATTGATTTGATCCAATGTGGGGCGATCAAAATCACAGGGCGCTCTAGTGACGGCTCGGTCATTGGAGCAATGGCGTTGGATGAGGAGACTCCACCGCCGAAAAGAGTTTGGAATCTATCGTCACACAATGCGGAAATCGGCGGAACGAATATCCTGTCCAGCCTGATCCCAGGCCGGCGCTTTCCTTATCCCAAGTCGCTGTATGCCGTTGAGGACTTGCTTCGCTTCTTTCTCAAGGACAAACCCAACGCCGTAGTTCTGGATTTTTTTAGCGGCTCGGGCACGACAACGCACGCTGTCATGCGGCTGAATCGCCAGGACGGCAGTCGCCGCCAATCAATTGCAGTGACCAACAACGAGGTTGCTGCGGATGAGCAAGCCGTACTGCGCGCGAAAAAGCTTCGCCCTGGAGACTCCGACTGGGAGAAGTGGGGCATTTGCGACCACATTACTATGCCTCGCGTTCGGGCCGCGATCACGGGCAGAACTCCGAATGGCGATCAGATCAAGGGAGAATACAGGTTCACAGACGAATTTCCGATGGCCGAGGGATTTGAGGAGAATGCCGAGTTCTTCACCCTGACATACGAGACGCCTGTTGCCGTAAGCCATAACCGTGCCTTCGCGCGTATCGCGCCGCTTCTGTGGATGCGAGCGGGCAGCGAGGGAAAGCGGATTGACGCGATCCCGGCCAAGGGGTGGGAGGTGGCCGATACCTACGGGGTTCTGATCGACTTGGATAAGGCGGCACCCTTCTGTAAGGCGGTCGAGGGCAACGGCTCGATTCGAATTGCCTATATCGTGACGGATGACGACCGCCGCTTTCAGTCCGTGACGCGGCACCTACCCGATGCTGTCGAGTCTAGCCGACCATCGTTAGGCAGCTGATCAACGGTTCCGGTGGAGTACCGGGCATTCCCATCGTTTGGGGAATTTCGGCGACAGTGCAACGATTCAACGAAGCTGTTGCGGGTATGCAGGACCGCAGCACGCTGCCCAATGTCGTCGTTGATCCAAAAAAGGTTCAGGAATCGGGCCTACTGAAGGACACAATCAACCTCGATGTGCCCGACGATATCGGGGACTTCACGACCGTTCTGCTGCGCCGTGGCACTACCAAGCTGCGCGAAATTTCGAGCGCCTGGGTCGAGTATGCGAAGCAGCAAGACGATGCCGATACCGTTTTGCCGCTAATGGTCTTGCAGGTGCCGAATTCGCCGGATCACAAGGAAATCGGCAAGTGGCTCGATACCATCTTTGAGCAATGGCCCGAACTTCCGCCCGATTGTGTCGCGAATGTCTTCGGCGAGCACAAGACGGAGACATTTGGCAGTCACTCCGTGCCCTACATCGCGCCCGAGCGCGTTCAGGAATCGAAATGGGTACGCGTCCTTGTCGCAAAGGACGCCATCAGCACAGGTTGGGACTGTCCCCGTGCAGAGGTCATGGTTTCCTTCCGCGCCGCATCAGATAGGACGCACATCACCCAGCTGCTCGGGCGCATGGTTCGCACCCCCCTTGCGCGGCGGATTCCCGGCAACGAACGCTTGAACGCGGTGGACTGTTTACTTCCGCACTTCGACAAGAAATCCGTCGAGGCGGTTGCCACTGCGTTAATGACCGGGGCAGAGGCCGGCGAGGAGCTACCCGGTCGTCGCGTGCTGATCAATCCGCGACAGATGAAGCCCAATTCGGCAATCCCCGAAGCTGTATGGCAGAAACTCCTATCCCTGCCTTCTCAGACGCTTCCGAAACGGCAAGCTCGCCCAGTCAAACGGTTGACGGCGCTTGCACACGAGCTGGCCGTTGACGGCCTTCTCGCCGATGCGGGCAAGAAGGCACACGCGGAAATGCACAAGGTGCTCGATGGGGCGCAGGTCCGCTATGCGGAGGAGATCAAGAAGGCCCGCGAGTCTGTCTTGACTGTCGAGGGCAAGACGGTGAAGGCGGATGTCGAAACCAAGGGCATGACGTTCAACGACTTCGTTGAGGCTGCCGACTATGTGGTTATTGAGGACGCGTATAAGCGCGCGGCCCGAGTGATCAGCCCCGATCTGGCAACGACCTACAGCGAGCATCTTGCAACCAAGATGCAGGCGGGTGAATACCCGGAAGATGCTCTAGTCGAAGCTCATACTGCAATCGCTGCGATTGGCCTCGTGCCAGACATAAAAAGCGACTTGGAGACGGCGGCCGAAAAACTTTCCAATAGATGGCTGACGGAATATCGGATTCAGATCAAAAGCCTTTCCGACGAACGCCAGGAGGTCTACCGCCAGATACGCGAAATGAGCTCTGATCCGCTAGACGTCGATCTTGCGCGACCGAACACATGGCTTCAACCGACGACAGCTCGCATGCCAGACCAGAAAGAAGTACCTCTTCCGCGATTTGAAAGGCATTTGCTTTGTGACGAAGACGGGCTCTTTCCTGAGAACTTCAATTCCTGGGAGGAGAAGGTGGTGCTGGCTGAGTTGCAACGTGAAGGTAGCGTTGCTTGGTACCGAAACCCGCCACGTGCCAGTCAAGACTCCCTCGGAGTGACCTACGAAGAAGGAGGTGAACTGAAGATCGTTCGCCCCGACTTCATTTTCTTCGCGCAGGTGGCCGACGGCACTGTCGTTGCCGACATCGTTGATCCCCACGGCACGCAGTACGGGGATGCACTTCCGAAACTAAAGGGCTTGGCCCGGTACGCAGAAAAGAACTCCGGCCTTTATCGACGCATCGAAGTCGTCGCGAAAGTGGGGGAGCAGTTTCGAGTTATCGATCTCAAGGAGACAACCGTCCGCTCAGCTGTTCTTGCGGCCGAAAGCGGGAAGGAACTCTACGTGGCGGAGAGCGCGACAGACTTTGTGGCGTAGAGTGTCGTGCTGGTTCGCAAGGTCGCCCGATGTTTGGCTACGGTGTTTGCGTATCGCCATGACGTGCCTAAGCCGATCTAGTTATGTCGTCGAAAATAGTGACGCCGTAGCCGGAGATCGAACCGCCGACCCTCCGATTTCAAATCGGGTCTTGACTATGTTCTTATAATGTTCTATTCAGCGCATGCCTTGATTTAGGTTGATCCGGCCGCGCCTCGGCGCGGGCGGACGCGCTGTTTGGACATGGTGCATCGATTTCCTGCTGCGGGCTGGTTGACGCCTGCCCGCATGGCGTGTCGGCGCGCGGGCGGCGGCTCGGTGTGGCGAAGTCGGCGGTCGAAGAAGCGGACAAGAGCCGATGTCGGCCGGGCGAAAAGCCGACAAAAGCCGCGGTCGGGGCGCCTAAAAGCCCACAAAAGCCGACAACAGCCCACACTGTAGAAAATGTGGGCTTTTGTCGGCTTTTGTGTAAGCGCTGTTTCGAGGCCCTCGTAGAGGGAGGCGGCTGCGCGGGATAAGGAC
>CAZCJY010000146.1:0-6797 GCA_964498975.1 uncultured Methylocystis sp. | reverse complement strand
TTGCGGGGAGATTCATGTCGACGCCTGCGCTGAAAATCTACAACACGCTGACGCGAACGAAGGAGGAATTCCGTCCGATCGATCCCGCCAATGTGCGCATGTACGTCTGCGGGCCGACGGTCTATGACTATGCCCATATCGGCAATGCGCGCCCGCTGATCGTCTTCGATGTCTTGTTTCGATTGCTGCGCCATCTCTATGGCGCCGAGCATGTGACCTATGTCCGCAACATCACCGACGTCGACGACAAGATCAATGCGCGGGCGTTCGAGCGCGGCATCTCCATTCGCGAACTGACGGAAGAAACCAACAAGGTCTTTCAGGAAGACGTACGCGCGCTCGGATGCCTCGAGCCGACCATGCAGCCGCGCGCGACCGAACATATCGCGCAGATGATCGCGATCATCGAGAAGTTGATCGCCTCTAGCCATGCATACGCCGCCGATGGCCATGTGCTCTTCGATGTGCCGTCGATGAAGGAATACGGGCGCCTGTCGCGGCGTTCGCTCGACGAGATGATCGCCGGCGCGCGCGTCGACGTCGCGCCCTATAAACGCGGCGACATGGACTTCGTGCTGTGGAAGCCCTCGAAGGAGAACGAACCCGGCTGGGACAGCCCCTGGGGCAGGGGACGGCCGGGCTGGCATATCGAATGTTCCGCGATGTCCTGGGCGCATCTGGGCGAGACCTTCGACATTCACGGCGGCGGCATCGATCTCGTCTTCCCGCATCACGAGAATGAGATCGCTCAGTCATGCTGCGCCTTTGGCCGCGATGTGATGGCGAATTACTGGATGCACAACGGCTTCCTGCAGGTCGAGGGCGAGAAAATGTCCAAGAGCCTGGGAAATTTCGTGACGATCCACGAGCTGTTGCACACCGAGAAGTTCGGCGGGCGGAAGTGGCCCGGCGAAGTGCTGCGGCTTGCGATGCTTCGCACGCATTATCGCCAGCCCATCGATTGGACGGTGAAGGCGCTGGAGGAAGCGGAACTTAGTTTGCGAAAATGGGGAGCCGAAATCGGCGCCATCGAATTGGATGGAGAGGGATTCGGAAGCGGCTTCGGCGCGCCCGACGGTAGTGGTTACGGCGGTGGGTTTGCTGGCGTCGATACGGTATTGGACGCCTTGGCAGATGACTTGAATACACCGTTTGCGCTGACCATCCTTCACGCCATCGAGAACAGTCGTGAACTTGATGTCGCGCTCAAATTGCTTGGCGTGGACGTCCACTCGTACGCCAAATGGGTGCAGATGGAAAGAGCGCGCTCGATTGATGAACGAGTAGTTTCCTCTCTCGTCTCCTCTCGTCTTGTCGCCCGCGCTTCAAAAGACTGGGCAGAGTCCGACCGCATCCGCGACGAACTGGCCACCATGGGCGTTGCGCTGAAGGACAATAAGGACGGCACGACGACATGGGAGGTGAAACGGTGAACGCGCGCCTCTGTTATATGCCGGAAGCATCGACGACAGCCGTCATGGCCGGGCTTGTCCCGGCCATCCACGCCGGGACGTTAAGCAGTATCGGCCTCGTCCCGAGTCGTCTTGACGTGGATGCCCGCGTCAAGCGCGGGCATGACGCGGCGGAACCATATCGCGAAATTGATGGAGCGTAGATATGTCCAACGACGACTGGAAAAAGACGCTGCCGTTCAAGCGCCATTGGGCGGTCTATCTCCTGTTCAAAGTGCTCGTGCTGGCGCTGGCGGCCTTCATCGCCTGGCATCTGCTGCGCGCCTTCGAGATCGTCTGACGATGGCGCGCGGCGCGCATAGAGACGCTCGCCGCGGAGGATTACGACGAAGATCAGCGCGCCGCGTGGATGTCGGCGGCCGACGACGAAGCGGCTTTTGCCGCGCGTCTTGCAAACGCGCTTGCCATCGTCGCGCTTGTCGACGGCGAGATCGCGGGCTTCGCGTCGCTCAAGGACAATAAGCTCTTCGACATGCTCTATGTGCGGCCGGACATGGCGCGGCACAGCGTCGGAACTGTGCTCGCCGACGCGGTCGAAAAGCTCGCTGGCGCGCGCGGAACGACAACGCTGAGCGTCGACGCGTCGGACGCGGCGCGCGACTTCTTCACCATGCGCGGCTATGTCGGCAGAAGCCGCAATACGACAACGATCGCCGGCCAATGGCTCGGCAATACGACGATGACGAAAGAACTGACGTCGCCCGCCGCCGGGAGCGCGCATCAATGAGCAGAGAACGGCTGACGCTTTACGACACGACGCTGCGCGACGGCGCGCAGACGACCGGAGTCGATTTCTCGCTCGACGACAAGCGACAGATCGCGGCGATGCTCGACGAGCTCGGGATCGATTACATCGAGGGCGGCTATCCTGGCGCCAATCCCCAGGATACGGAATTCTTCGCGAGCCGCCCGAAGATGCGGGCGCGCTTCGTTGCCTTCGGCATGACGCGCCGGCAGGGCCGCTCGGTCGACAACGATCCGGGCGTGGCGGCGCTGCTGGATAGCGTGGCGGACGCTGTGACATTCGTCGCCAAAAGCTGGGATTTCCAGGTCCGCGTCGCCTTACGCTCAACGGAAGAGGACAATCTGGAGAGCGTTACGCAATCCGTAAAGACCGCCGTCGCGCGCGGTAAGGAGGCGGCGGTCGATTGCGAGCATTTCTTCGACGGCTATAAGGCGAATCCTTTATACGCGGCGGCTTGCGCCAAGGCCGCTTTTGACGCCGGCGCGCGCTGGATCGTTTTATGCGATACGAATGGCGGAACATTGCCGCACGAAGTGGAGCGTATCGTCGCGGAAGTCGTCAAGCACATTCCGGGCGAGCGCGTCGGCGTGCATTGCCATGACGACACGGGCCAGGCGGTGGCGAATTCGCTCGCCGGCGTGCGCGGCGGCGCGCGGCAAATCCAGGGAACGCTGAATGGCCTGGGCGAGCGTTGTGGCAACGCCAATCTCACGACGATTATCCCGACATTGTTGCTGAAGCCCGAATTCGCCGAGCGTTTCGAGATCGGCGTGACGCTCGAAAAGCTGACGCATCTCACGCGCATCAGCCATGCGCTCGATGAATTGCTCAATCGCGCGCCCAACCGTCATGCGCCCTATGTCGGCGCCAGCGCCTTCGCCACGAAAGCCGGCATTCATGCTTCGGCGGTGCTGACCGATCCGCGCACCTATGAGCATATCTCGCCGGAGTCGGTCGGCAATATGCGGCGCGTCTTGGTCTCGGATCAGGCAGGTCGCTCCAACATCGTCTCGGAGCTTGCGCGTCTCGGCGTCGCGCTCGACAAGGACGATCCGCGCCTCGCGTGCCTGCTCGACGAAGTGAAAGAGAAGGAGGCGCAAGGCTATGCCTATGAGGGCGCGGACGCGTCCTTCTTTCTACTCGCTAAGCGCATTCTGGGCGAAGCGCCGCATTTTTTCGACATTGAGCGCTATAGCGTGGCGGTCGATCGGCGTTTCGCGAGGAACGGCGGGTTCGAAGATCAAGGCGCCGAGGCGATCGTCAAGATCAATGTGCTTGGCGAGAGCCGCATTTCAGCCGCCGAAGGCAATGGGCCGGTCAATGCGCTTGACCTCGCGCTGCGCAAGGATCTTGGCGCCTATCAGCGCTTCATCGAGGATGTGCGGCTCGTGGATTACCGCGTGCGCGTCTTCCAGGGCGGCACCGACGCGGTGACGCGCGTGCTCGTCGAATGCGCGGACGCACAAGGCGAGCGCTGGTCCACGGTCGGCGTCTCGGCCAACGTCATCGACGCCTCCTTCGAGGCGCTTGTCGATGCGATCAACTACAAGCTGCTGAAATCCGGCGCGCGCTAATGCGCAAGCGTCATTGCGAGCGAAGCGAAGCAATCCAGAATAGCAGCGCTGCTCCTGGATTGCTTCGTCGCTTTGCTCCGCGCAATGACGGCAACGGCTAAAGCCGCTCCGTGATCGCCGTCTCGCTCACCTCTGGAGCGTGGCGCATGGCGGCGAGGATCATCGGCAGAATGTCGTCGACGCGTTCGGCGACGAGATAGCGCACCTCATAGCCCTCGCGGATGAACTCAGCGTTATGCATATGCGCGAAGAGCGACAGCAGCGGGCGCCAGAAGCCGGCGATATCGGCGATGACGAGCGGCTTCGTGTGCCGACCGAGCTGAATCCAGGTGAGTTGCTCGGTCAATTCCTCCAGCGTGCCGATCCCGCCCGGCAGCGCCACGAAGGCGTCGGAGCGCTCGAACATCATGCGCTTTCGCGTATGCATGTGGTCTACAATGATGAGTTCTGTCAGGCCTTCTAAGGGAGTCTCTCGTTCGCCGAGAAAATTGGGAATGATGCCCGTCACGCGGCCGCCCGCGGCAAGCGTCGCCCGCGCCAAAGTTCCCATCAGACCGTTGGAGCCCCCGCCGAAAATAAGGCCGACGCCGGCATGCGCCAAGGCGGCGCCCAAAGCTCGCGCGGCCGCGGCGTAGCGCGGATCGGCGCCCGTCGACGAGCCGCAATAGACGCAGATATTTCTAATCTCTCGCATTTTCTTTCTCTTATAGCGCTCTTGCCGCGCTTTTCGCGTAAAGCCGCGCGCGCGGTCAAGCGGGGTGCGCATCCTTCCTAAACATCATATATGACGCGAAGCGCCTCGCGGAGACGCAACCTTCAACCGGACCCATAATGCTCAGAATTGATCAAAGCGAATCGAGCGACCCGCATGCGCCCGATTTCGTGGATGCGCCTTTCGACCAGCCCGCTGACGCGTCTTTGTCCGAATCGTCGCTGCTCAAGACGATCCGTCATTTGTGGCCCTATATCTGGCCGCGCGGGCGGCGCGATCTCGAATTGCGCGTCGCGCTCGTTTTCGCGCTGCTTGTCGTCAGCAAGCTCTTCAATGCGGCGACGCCTTACGCCTTCAAATGGGCGACGGACGCGCTGGCTGAGGGCGGCGCCGCAGCCGTGGCGGCGGTTGGCATGGGCGCTGTCGGATTCACGCTGTTGATGGGCGCGATCCGCATCGTCGCCGTCATCCTGATGCAGACACGCGACGCGATCTTCGCCGCCGTTGCGATGCACGCCGTGCGCCGGCTCGCGACCGATCTTTTCGTTCATATGCATGAATTGTCCTTGCGCTTCCATATCGGCCGCAAGACCGGCGGATTGACTCGCGTGTTGGAGCGTGGCCGCAACGGCATCGAGACGCTGTCGCGGCTGATCATGTCCACGGGCGCGCCGACGCTGCTCGAAATGGCGCTGGTGATGGCCGTCTTTCTCTATCAGTTCGACTGGCGCTATGGCCTCGTGCTTCTTGCCACGCTGGGCGGCTATTTTCTCTATACGGGGCTTGCGACCAATTGGCGCATCGCGATACGCCGCCAAATGAACGACAGCGACACCGACGCCAATCAGAAGGCGATCGACAGCTTGCTGAACTACGAGACGGTGAAATATTTCGGCGCCGAGAAGCGCGAAGCGACGCGCTACGACAAGTCGATGATCCATTACGAAGACGCCAGCACGCGTTCTTATGTGTCGCTTGCAGTGCTCAACGCCGGCCAGACGGTGATCTATATCATCGGCGTCACTGTCATGATGGTGATGTGCGTTTACGGCATCCGAGAAGGACGCAACACGGTCGGCGATTTCGTGCTGATCAACGCCACGATGATTCAGCTGTCGCAGCCCTTGAATTTCATGGGCACTTTCTATCGCGAAGTGCGGCAGGCGATCATCGACATCGAGACGATGTTCTCCATCCTTTCGCAAAATCCGGAGATTTTGGACAAGCCCGGCGCGCCGGCGCTCAATGTGCGCGAGGGGCGGATCGTCTTCGACAACGTCTATTTTCATTACGAGCCGGAGCGTCCGATTCTCAAGGGCGTAAGTTTCGAAGCGCCGCCCGGCAAGACGATCGCGATTGTCGGCCCGTCCGGCGCGGGCAAATCGACGATCTCGCGGCTGATGTTCCGCTTCTATGAGCCGCAGGGCGGGCGCATCACGATCGACGGACAGAACATTCTCGATGTGACGCAGGAAAGCCTGCGCGCGGCGATCGGCATGGTGCCGCAGGATACGGTGCTGTTCAACGATTCGATCGGCTACAACATCCGCTACGGACGCTGGGACGCGAGCGATGAAGAGGTGCGGGAAGCGGCGCGTTTGGCGCAGATCGACCGCTTCATCGAAAGCGTGCCGGGCGCCTATGGCGCGCAGGTCGGCGAGCGGGGGTTGAAGCTGTCGGGCGGCGAAAAGCAGCGCGTCGCCATCGCCCGCACGATTCTGAAAGGTCCGCCGATTCTCATTCTCGACGAGGCGACCTCCGCGCTCGACAGTTTCACCGAGCACGAGATTCAGGAGGCGCTGCGGCGCGTCGCCAAGGGCCGCACGACGCTCGTCATCGCGCATCGTCTGTCGACGATCGTCGACGCCGACGAAATCCTGTTCCTCGATCACGGCCGCATCACGGAGCGGGGGACGCATAAGGAATTGCTGGCGTTGGGCGGTCATTACGCCGGCATGTGGAATCGCCAGCGCGAAGCGGCGGAGGCGCGAGCGAAGCTGTTGGAGGCGGAGCGCGTGGAAATGGAGGCGTAAAGCTGGGCGCCTGTGTCCCCGTCGAGAGGAGGGAGTCGCGCCCGTCTTGCGCCGCCGCCGTCCCGAACGCCCGTATTGGCGAATTTAGACGGGCGTTTGGCGAAGACATTCATAGTCAGACCACAACTTACGCCCCAGCCTTTTGCAATAACGCATCCATAGGCGTGGCGGCTGTGTATGGCTGAAGGGCGGCGCGTTGTCGCCAAGCCCGGAGGGTCCGATGACGAGGAAGCTCCTTCTCGTCCCGCTTATCGCAGCCGC
>CAZCJY010000145.1:4659-6815 GCA_964498975.1 uncultured Methylocystis sp. | reverse complement strand
TCCAAGCCTGTGAAGCGGGCCGCCGAGAAGCGAGAAATCGCTGAACTGGCCGTCGATAATTTGTGAGGCTACGGCAGACTGACTCATACGCGCCCTTCTCAAAGTCAACGCCGCTTCTGAATCGCCAGAAGCAGGCTAAATCTCTTGCCGCTTTTCCCGCCTACAACGACACGCTCCCGCAAGCGAAGCAACTTCGCCCCGACAATAGAATGATTTGCCTCTCCGCCGAGCCGGAGTCAGAACTATATAGAAAGTCAGACAAGGAGCGACGGCCATGCCGGATTATCTTTCCCGCCGCGAGACTATCCAGCTTGCCGCCACGGCGGTTGTCTCGCTTTTCGCTGCGCCGGCGCGCGCCGAGGCGATAAAGGCGATCATGCATAAGAACGTGACCTGCAGCTGCTGCGGCACCTGGGCGGCGCGGATGCGGCAGGCCGGGTACGCGGTCGAGGAGATCAACGAAGCGGATATGAAGGCCGTGAAGGCGCGTCTCGGCGTGCCTGAGAAACTCGCCTCCTGCCACACCGCCGAGATCGACGGCTATATCGTCGAGGGCCATGTTCCCCCGCAGGCCATCGCGCGGCTGTTGAAAGAGCGGCCGAAGGCGACCGGACTTGCGGCGCCCGGCATGCCTTCCGGTTCGCCCGGCATGGAAGGCGGCGAAGCGGAAGTCTATACGCTATATTTGTTCGGCGCCGATGGCGCGCGCGAATATGGCAATTGGCTCGGCGACAAGCCTGTCTGATCGACGCCAGGCCCCGCCTCGGCGCCGACGTCCGGCAGGAGGCCGAGATAGCGAGCGGCGCCGCGCCCCGCCGCGAAGCCGGTGGCGAAAGCCGCCTGCAGCAGATAGCCGCCGGTCGGCGCGTCGAAGTCGAGCATCTCGCCGGCGACGAAGACGCCTGGCAGTTTCTTGAGCATCAGATCGGCGTCGACTTCGTCGAAGGAGACGCCGCCCGCGGTCGAGATGGCGCGCTCGAGGCCCCCCACGCCGACGACAGTCAGCGGCGCGTTCTTGATAAGCGCGGCGAGCGTCTCAGTGTCGCGCGGCAGGCCGTCGGGGCGCGCCTCGCGCAACAGGCCGATCTCGACCTTGGACAGCCCGGCCTTGCGCAGGAAATTCGCGTGAGATTGCTTCTGCGGGCGACGCGACAGTTTGCGCGTCAAACATTCGAGGCTCGTGTCGGGGCGAAGATCGACCGAAAGTGTCGTCGCGCCCAGTATTTGGACCGTGTCGCGCAGCTGTGAGGATAGCGCATAGACCGGCCCGCCCTCCAGCCCACGTGCGGTGACGACCACATCGCCGCGCGCGGTCGAAGCGCCGTGACGCAGCAACACCGTCTTTATCGGCGCGCCCTCGAAGTCGCTGCGAAAGATCGCGCGCCATTCGATCAGCGCGCCGCTGTTGGCGGCGGCGAGCGGCGTGACGCGAACGCCCTGCGCGCCGAGCCGCGCGGCCCAGGCGCCATCGGAGCCGAGTCTCGGCCAAGAGGCGCCGCCGAGCGCGAGCACAAGCGCGTCGGCCTTGCGGATAATCTCGCCGCCGTCTGGCCCAAGCAAGCGCAGCGCGCCCGATTCAGCGAAGCCGACGAAGGCGTGCCGCGTCGCGATGGCGACGCCGAGGCGCGAAAGCCGCCCGAGCCAGGCGCGCAACAGCGGCGAAGCCTTGAAGCTCGCCGGAAAGACGCGCCCGCTCGAACCGACGAAAGTCGCTTCGCCAAGCTCGGCGCAAAAGTCGCGCAGCGCCTGCGGCGGCCAGGCGCGAAGAAAAGGCGCGAGTCGCGACGCCGCGGCGCCATAACGCGAGATGAAGCGCTCGAGGCCCTCGCTATGGGTGATATTGAGGCCGCCGCGCCCCGCCATCAAAAATTTGCGCGCGGGGCTCGCCTTATGCTCATAGATGACGACGCGGGCGCCGGCCCGCGCGAGCGCATCCGCCGCAAAAAGCCCGGCGGGGCCCGCGCCGACCACGGCGCAGAACGGAGCCTCGGCGTCGCTAATGGAAGAGCCTCATTTCTGGCGCTGAGCCCTGCGTTTCCTCTTTGGCCTCGATAGCATGTGCGCGCTGGCGCGCGGAAGAAATCCTAAATGAGTGTAAAGGACCTGCATCAAATTGACGCACCCGACGCGCGCTTCGATTTCGTCGTCGCGCCGGA
>CAZCJY010000145.1:0-4649 GCA_964498975.1 uncultured Methylocystis sp. | reverse complement strand
GGCGGGTGCGCGGCTCGACCGCTTTCTGGCCGAGCGGGCGGAGATCGTTGCGGCGCATCTCTCGCGCAGCCGGATCAAGACGCTGATCGAAGAGGGGCGCGCGAGCGTCGGCGGCGTCGCCGCAACGAGCGCGTCGCGGCGCCTCCTGGCGGGCGAAAGGATCGCGCTCGACGCGCCGCCGCCCGAGCCCGCCGAGCCGCAGGGCGAGAATATTGCCCTCAATATCGTTTATGAGGACGCGCATCTCCTCGTTATCGACAAGCCCGCTGGCCTTGTTGTGCATCCCGCGAGCGCGCATGAAAGCGGCACGCTCGTCAATGCGCTGATCGCCCATTGCGGCGACAGTCTTTCCGGCGTCGGCGGGGTGAAGAAGCCCGGCATCGTGCATCGCATCGACAAGGACACGAGCGGGCTGCTGGTCGTCGCCAAGACCGACGCCGCGCATCATGGCCTCTCGCGCCTCTTCGCCGATCACGGCCGCACTTTGCCGCTGACGCGCGAATATCTCGCTTTCGTCTGGGGCGTTCCGGACCGCGCGCTTGGAACGATCCAGACGCCGCTCGGGCGCCATTCGACGCAGCGCGAGAAAATGGCGGTCGTGCCGGAGGCGCGCGGACGCGCGGCGGTAACGCATTGGGAGAAGATCGCGGACTATGGCGTCGCCTCGCTCATTTCCTGCCGGCTGGAGACCGGCCGCACGCATCAGATCCGCGTGCATATGGCGCATATCGGCCATCCGCTGATCGGCGATAAAACTTACGGCGCCGGCTTTAAGACTAAGGTCGCGAAACTGCCGCCGCGCGCGAAAGAGATCGTGGAGCATTTGGGCCGCCAGGCGCTGCATGCCGCGACGCTGGGTTTCACGCACCCGGTGACGGGCGAAGAGATGATGTTCGAAAGCGAACTGCCGGCGGATTTGAAGGCATTGAAGGGGGTGCTGGAATCAAGCTCAGATTGACGGCGCGCCATTCGCTGTTCCATGCTACCGACCCGGTTGTAATAGGCCTATTGATGTCAGACTCAATTCAAGCTCTAAAGGCCGCCATTGCGAGCGGCAAAGCGCTAATCATTTCCGGCGCTGGGGTGAGCAAAGCCGTAACTCGAGGGGCCGCTCCCGGCTGGAAGGGGTTGATCGAGAACGCGATTGATCGCGCGCACAAGGAGGCAGGCGAGGATTGGAGCGCACATTGTAAAGACAGCCTTAAGCGAAAGGACCCCGATGTATGGCTCGGTGCGGCCGACACTGCGCAGCGGAAATTGGGCGGCTACACGGACCCGCAATATCGCGCTTGGCTCAAGAAAAGCGTTGGGGAACTAAAGGCTACGGAGTCTTCCTTGCTTGATGCGATCATCGCATTGAATTGCCGACTCGCAACGACCAACTACGATGACTTGTTGTGCACTCGCAAAGGCGTTCAGCCCAAGACCTGGCGGAACCCAGAGGCGGTTGCTGAAGTTCTAACGGGCGAGTCGCCGAACGTTTGGCATATCCATGGATATTGGGATGATCCAGGATCAGTGATTTTCTCCACCGCCGACTATGATCGGGTAGGCCAGAGCGATCGTGCACAGTTCCTTCAACATCATGCCGCGTTCGCCGACACACTGATATTCATCGGCTGTTCCGCCGACGGTCTTGCCGATCAAAATGTCGGTAAGCTCATGGATTGGTTCCGTGCGTCATGGGGCGGTTTGGGTAAGAACCACTTCGCACTGGTCACCGAAGGCGACATGGGAGCGGCAGGCTGGCCGGCCAGCGTAGTAAAAGTCTCATATGGAGCTAATCACGATAAGCTATCGGAATTCCTCCGCATTCTTGCTCCACGGAGTTCCTCTCCCAACGCCGTTTCGGACACCGCTAACTGCATCGAGTCCACAATCGCGAACCCGCATCCGGTTGGACGGCGTGTTGAAATCGGGCGCGTCATAGCCGCAGCATTGGAGCGGCGTCCTTGCATCATTACTGGCGGGCCGGGAATGGGGAAGACCACCGTCGCCGTGGCCGCCGGCTATGATCCCCAAGTTACCACACGCTTCGGTCAAAGACGTGTGTTCGTCAATCTGGAAAATAGGACCGACCCGCTTGATGTGCTCATTCTTCTGGCTGCTGAGCTAGGGCTTAGTCCGGAGCCGACGCAGAGCGCGGCCCTCGCCGCCATACGTTACTCGTGCGAACAAGAATTGACTTTCGCCATCTTGGACAATGCCGAAGGCTTAATCGAAGCCAAGGAGTCGGAGATTGCGCGCGTCTTGGGGTTGCTGCGAGACACGGCGGGGCTTTCATTTGTCGTCACCAGCCGCGAAAGCCTGTCACGCCTCTCAGGTTGGGAAAAGATCGATGATCTGCCACCGCTGGCTTTGGATGAAAGCCGCGATCTGTTTTGCAAAATCGCGACGAATGTAAAGAGAGACGACCCAGACCTCGAACCACTTTTGATCGCGCTCGACGGTCACGCGCTTTCGCTCACGATCATGGCGAGCCGCGTGGACAGCGATCTCACTCTCGGTCCCATGCTCAAGCGATGGGAACAGGAGAAAGCTGAGTTGTTACGCCAGCCGGGCGCTCAAGAAAATCGTCATAACTCAGTCGTGGCGTCGTTACGCGTTTCGCTCACTTCCCGGCATATGTCTGTTATGGCTAAGCGGCTACTTGCCATCCTTGGCTTCCTCCCTGATGGCATCCCTGCAGGCGGATTAAAGGCCTTTCTCGGTCATGAAGATCGCCGGATCAAAGCGACGGAATCAGACGCCGCCAACGAAGTTCTACGCCGTCTGCGGCTCGTCGCACCCCGACCGGACGGCTCGATTAAGCTTCTCAATCCACTGCGTGAAGCCGTGAGCATCGAAAAGCCGCTAAAAGGAGAGGAGCTTCAAAGAGTTGTAAGGGCGATAATAAAACTGCTTGAAAAAGGGAAATATTTCGGAACGGCAATGTGGCCGGCGGCGGAGGCCGAATTGCTGCCGCATCTACGCAATTTTACGCCGGTTCTCCTCCTAGCTGGTCACGATCAACCAGTTAGAGAGGTTCGGCAAGCTATTGAGTCAGCCCGCCTACTTTCCTCGGGTGAACGGCGCTTTGACCAAACCACGTTTCTTAAGCTGGCGTTGGTGCTGCAAGAACGTAGCGCGAGTGACTCGAAGAGTGCAGCAGCTCAGGCCGTTCACGCCGCAGGCGATCTGGCGCTACGACGCGCCGATCTGGACGGCGCGCAAACCCATCTCGAACAGGCGCGCGACATCTTCCTCCAGATCGGCGAACGGCTTGGGCAGGCGAATACGCTTCGATCGCTGGGCGATCTGGCGCTACGACGCGACGATCTGGATGCCGCCCAAACCTATCTCCAGGAGGCGCGCGACATCTTCCTCCAGATCGGCAACCGGCTCGGGCAGGCGAATACGCTTCAATCGCTGGGCGATCTGGCGCTACGACGCGACGATCTGGATGCCGCCCCAACCTATCTCCAGGAGGCGCGCGACATCTTCCTCCAGATTGGCAACCGGCTCGGGCAGGCGAATGCGCTTCAATCGCTGGGCGAGCTGGCGCTACGACGCGACGATCTGGATGCCGCCCCAACCTATCTCCAGGAGGCGCGCGACATCTTCCTCCAGATCGGCGAACGGCTCGGGCAGGTGATTACGCTTCGATCGCTGGGCGATCTGGCGCTACGACGCGACGATCTGGATGCCGCCCAAACCTATCTCCAGGAGGCGCGCGACATCTCCCAGAAGATTGCCGCAAGAGTGAGTGAGACAAACGCTAACTATCTGATCGGGCATGTCGAAATGAGACTAGATGCCGTTCGATCCGAAACCACCTTTGCTCAGGTATTGCAGTCGTACGAGTCGCTTGGCGAAAAATGGGGCGTCGCCCACAGCAGCTTGCGGCTCGCGCAAATCGCCGTGTTCCGTGGCGACCGCTCTCGTCTGCCAGATGCAGTTGGCGCTATTTTAGAGCTCGAAGCAAACCATCCAGGTAAACTGGCGGCTCCGGGCTGGCGAGCATTTTGCGCGAGCTTGACCGAAGATGACGCAGCCAAGCGTGCGGCTTTTCGTGACGTAGCGCGACGCTCCTGGACCGAAATCGGGTCGATTGGTCTGATCAGAGACTACCTCGACTTCCAAATTTCGGTTGCTGATCCCCGCAAAGCGACAGCATGACGACCGCTCGTCACGCCACCAGCGCGGCCTTGCCTTTCGCCTTCTTGCGGTCATTGGGGTCGAGATAGACCTTACGCAGGCGGATGGATTTCGGCGTCACTTCCACGCGCTCGTCGTCCTCGATATAGGCGAGCGCCTTTTCGAGCGTCATCTGGATCGGCGGCGTCAGGCGCACGGCCTCGTCCTTCGACTGCGTGCGGATGTTGGTGAGCTGCTTGCCCTTGAGAACATTGATTTCGAGATCATTGTCGCGCGTGTGCTCGCCGACGATCATGCCGCGATAGACCTTCCAGCCCGGCTCGATCATCATCGGGCCGCGATCTTCCAGCTTCCACATGGCGTAAGCGACGGCTTCGCCCGAGTCGTTCGAGATCAGCACGCCATTGCGGCGTCCCTGAATGTCGCCCCTATAGGGCGCATATTCGTGAAACAGCCGGTTCATGATCGCCGTGCCGCGCGTATCGGTGAGAAGCTCGCCCTGATAGCCGATG
>CAZCJY010000144.1:0-6820 GCA_964498975.1 uncultured Methylocystis sp. | reverse complement strand
GCGCTGGTTTCGCCCGCATCGCATCAAACGCGAAGGCTTCGTCACCGCCTATTACGAGGTCGAAGTCGACGCGCGCCGCGCGCCGGAGCCCGGATTTGAAGCGCCGGCGCTGTCGCGGCCGCTCGATCTCGTCACGCTGAACGACGCGCCGCTCAACCTGCCCTCGGGCGAGAAGCTCACCAGCGCCCGGCGGCAGGCCGACGGCGCCCTCGCGCCTTATCCCGACCGGCGCGCGATCGAAGAGGAGAACGCTGCGCCGAGCGCCCATCCGCTCGCCTATGTGCGCGACGCCGTCGAATTGTTCCTCATCCAGGTGCAAGGCTCGGCGCGGCTGCGCCTCACTGAAGGCGAAACGCTCGCGCTCACTTATGACGGGCGCAACGGCTGGCCTTATACATCGATCGGCCGGCTGCTGGTCGAGCGCGGACTTGCAGCTCCGTCCGAAATGACCCTCGACGCGCTGAAAAGCGCGCTGCGCCGAATGGGGGCTGGTCCAGGCCAAGCGGGTCGGCGGTTGATGCAAGAAAACCGATCCTATGTATTCTTCCGAATCGACGCCTCGGACGCGCGCAAGCTCGGCCCCATCGGCGGGCAGGGCGCCGTGCTGACGCCGTTGCGGTCGATTGCGGTCGACCGCTCGATCTGGTGCTATGGCCTGCCCTTCTGGATCGCGGCGCGCGTTCCCTGGGAAAGCGAGGACGAGACGGAGTTTCGTCGCTTGATGATCGCGCAGGATACGGGATCGGCGATATTGGGACCCGCGCGGGCCGATCTTTTCTTCGGCGCGGGCGAAGCGGCCGGCGGTCGCGCGGGGCGCGTGCGTCATAAGGCGGAAATGATCGTCCTGCTGCCGATCGAAGCTGGAGGCGCGTTGTGAGCGAGGACAATCCGCGTCGATACGCGCGTCGTCTGTCACGCGCCGAAGCCGAACTGTGGACGATGGCGACGTCCGACGTCCGACCGGTTCGCGCCCGTCCGCCGCGCCCCTCCCCTCCGCCTGCGCCGCCGGTCCAGCCGGCTGCGCCCGCTCTGGCTTCCGCGGTCATTCGCGACCGCGCGCCGGCGCCTCGGCCGGCCGCCCCCGTCGCCGAGATCGATCAGCGCACACGCGTGAAACTCAAGCGCGGTCGCTTGGAGATCGACGCCAAGCTCGATCTCCACGGCATGCGGCAGGCGGAGGCGCAGCGCGCGCTGACTTCCTTTTTGCGCCGCGCCCAGGCCGATGGCGCGAGGATCGCCATCGTTGTGACGGGCAAGGGGCTGACGCGCGAAGAAGGCGGCGTGCTGCGCCGGGTCGTGCCGATATGGCTGCACGCGCCGAATTTGCGCGACGTGGTCGTCGGCTTTGGCGCGGCGGCGCGCCATCACGGCGGCGAAGGCGCGCTTTATGTGCGCATCCGCCGCGCCGATCGCGCGCGTTAGGCCTCTACCCCGCCGCTTTGGATGGCGGCAGCGCGACAGGTTCGGCAGGCCGCGTGAGGAAGGCGGCGGGAATGTTGGGCTTGCCTTCCTCGGTCAGATGATGCGCGGAATCGGGCGGCGACTTCCATTCGAAAGCGTCGAGCCGCCCGGTGACCGGCGAAATCGGCAGCCAGTTCTTGGAGACGACGCCGTCGGCGATCCAGACCGGATCGCGCGGCGCGCGCGAGCCGCGCGCCAGCCATTCGCGCACGGGCCCGGACGGCCCCTTTTCGGCGTCTTCGATTTCCGCCATCAGCAGGCAGGTATGCGCGGTCGGGTGCCGCCCGTCCGCGATGAGCGGCGCCAGCGCGGCGCGCGCCTTGGCGAAATCGCGCGCCGACAACGCCGCCTCGGCGACAATGTGGCGGCTCTCAGGCGCATTGGGCGCGGATTTCGCCAGTTTTTCGACGCGCGCCAGTTTCTGGCTGTTGGATTCGGTTGGCGTGGCCTCAAGATAGACCGCCGCAAGATCTGGATGCGGCTTTGTCGCCCACACTGTCTCGATGACTTTTAGCGCCTGCTTGCGGTCGCCGTGACGGATGAGCACGCGCGCGGCGGCGATGGCGGCTGGCGCAAAGCCGGGGCGACGCTTCAGCGCCTGCCGGGCGAGATGCAGCGCGTCATGGGGATGATCGCGCTCCTTCTCCATGGCCATCGCGGTTTCGACCACCGCGCGCAGGTCCTGCGCCTTCTGCGCGTCGATCGCCTTGGCCGCGAGACTGGCCTCGATCGCTTCGCGCGCCTTCTCCCATTCGCCCTGCGCCGCGTGAAGTTCGAGCATGGCGCCGCCAGCCCATGGCAGCGGCGAAATGTCATGCGCGGCCTTGGCGAAATGATGCGCCGCCTCGATGTCTTCGCGCCGTCGCGCCTCGACATGCAGTCCGCGAAGGCCGAGCAGCTTCGTCTCCGGCTTCAGCGTCATCTTGTGGAAGGTCTCTTCCGCGAGACGCCGGTCGCCCGATAGCTGCGCGGCCTGCGCCTTTAAGACTTGCGTCAGCGGTTCGCCCGGCAGCAGCCGCTCGGCGATTTGCGCCGCCTTGCGGGCGCGCGCGACATCGCCCGAGCCGACGGCGATGAGGCCTTGCGAGACGGCGTCGAAGCCCTTGTCGCGCCGCCGCAGGCGCGAGCCGCCGCTCCAACGGCCGGGCAGGCGCAGCAGCGCCATGACGACCGCCCAGAGAACGATGATGGCGGCGACGGTCAGCAGCAGGCCGGCGACGGCGACGGGTATCGACGCTTCGAACTGATAGCCGGCGAAGTCGAGCGTCAGCGAGCCCGGCTGTTCGATCAGCCATTCGAGGCCGTAAGCGAGCGCCGCTAGCGCGACGATGAAGAAAAAGAGAAACAGCATGGCGATTGGGTCCTGCTTACTTCTTCGCGCCGCCGAGCGCGGCGATCGCGCCATGCAGCAGACCGTCGGCGGCGCGCCCGGCGTCGACCCGCGCGCGCAGCGCCTCGCCGAACTCCTTGGCTTCGCCCTGCGCGGCTTCCGGCAGCGCCGAAAAAGCCGCGCCGGCGCCGTAGACATCGCCATGGGTCAGCGCGGCTTCGATCTTGGCGACCTTTTCTTCGAGCGTCTGCGCCGTGGCCGGCGACTGTCCGGAAGGACGCACGCGCACGAGCTTGCTCGCGCCCTGCATCAGATGTTCGGTGAAATCGCCTGTCCCATGCGCGCCTTCCAGCGTGCGGATGCGCTTGGCGGCCGGCGCGAATTCCGCTTTCAGCTGCGCCGCGGTCGGCGCGCCCTTCTCGGAGAGGGGCGAGAGGATCGCGAGCTGGGCCGGATCGGCGCCGAGCCTTGTCAGCGCCGCCACTTCGTCGGCGTAAGGGCGACCCGCGTCCAACTCGCGTTGCAGCGCATAGGCGACCACCACGACGGCGGCCGAGCCGTCGGGCGTTTTGGCCGCCGCCGCGGCGTCGGGCGCGGCGCGCGTTTCGTTCTTGGGCGAATCGAGGCGTTCGCGCAGCGCCTTTATCTCCTCGCCGAGTTCGTCGATGCGGCCTTCGAGCGCCGTTAGCTGGTCGCCAGCGGTGAGCGCGCCGTGATCCGCAGGCTTGACCGCTTGGCTCGCCTTGGCCGCGCTCTCGGCGGCGGCCTGCGCGGCTTCGGCGGCGCGCAGCGCTTTTTGCGCGGATTCCTCCAGCGCGTCGATGCGCGACTCCAGCGCGCTCCCGGCCTTAGGCGTCTCGGCGGCGGGCATGGCCGGCGCGGGCGTCGGCTCCGGCGCGATCTCGGCGCGTTGCGGCGGCGGGGCCGGTTCTGGCGTTGTTTCGGCGCGCTGGGGCGGCGGCTCTATCGCCGGTTCTGGTTCGGGAGCCTCGGCTTCCGCAGGCGCGGTGCGATGCGTCGTCACCTTCGTTTGCGGCGGCGGTTTCGTTTCGCCGAGCAGCGAACCGATATTGTCCTTCAGCCGCTCGAAGGCGCCGCTCGCGTCAACGACATAAGGTTCAGCATAATCCGCGACGAGCTTTAAACGTTCGTCCTTGTCCTTGAAGACGATCGCCGCGTAAAGGCCGACGCCGGCGATCAGGACGAGGAGCAGCAGCGTCGAAAAAAGCGCACCGAAGAAAGAGCGCTTGCGCTTTTGCGGCGCCTGTCGAGGAACGTCAGCGGGCGGCTCCGCCGGTTCGCTGGGCGTCTCCAGCGCTTCGACTTGCTTGGCTTCTTCGTCGTCCGGCGAGACCATGGCGTAATCCTTGCTGCCCCGCATCTATATAATGAAGCCCCGGCGCCCGCAAAACGAACAGGGCGCCCATGTCAGCCTGCCGCCTCCACAAGCTGCAATGTGCGCCGCGCAATGTCGAGATGCAGACGCTCGACCATCTTGCCGTCGATCTGCACGACGCCCTTGTCGGCGTTTTCCGGCTCGTCGAAGACGGCGATGATCCTGCGCGCGAAATCGACCTCCTGGGCGCTCGGCGCGAAAATCTCGTTCACCGGACCGATCTGGCCCGGGTGAATGAGCATCTTGCCGTCGAAGCCGAAGTCGCGCCCCTGCTCCGCCTCGCGGCGCAGGCCGTCGACGTCGTTGAAGTCGTTATAAATGCCGTCGATGATCTCGATATTGTGAACGCGCGCCGCGAGCACGCCCGCCGAAAGCCAGGCCGCCAGCGCCGGCCGTCCCGGCGTGAGCCGCGTGCGCGTCGATTTGGCGATGTCGTTTGGGCCGAGCACCAAGACCTCCAGGCGCGCCGCCGGATCGTCGGCGGCGCTGGCGATCTTTTCAATATCGAAAACGGCGCGCGGCGTTTCGATCATCGCCCAGAGCCGCGTCTTATGCGGCGCGCCGGCGGCGACGATGTCGGCGGCGGCCTTGAGAATTTCGTCGCGCGAATTGACCTTGGGGATGACGATGGCGTCCGGTCCCGTCGACGCGATCGCGGCGACGTCGGGCTTATACCATTCCGAGCCGCGGGCGTTGACGCGCACGACAAGCTGGCGCGCGCCATAGCCGCCGCCCGCAACGGCCGCCGCGACCTGCTCGCGCGCTTGTACCTTGGCGGCTTCGGCGACGCCGTCCTCGAGTTCGAACATCAGGACGTCGGCCGGCAGCGTCTTGCCCTTCTCCAGCGCGCGGGCGTTCGAGCCCGGCATCGCCAGCACGCTGCGCTTCAGTCGCGATATCATCTAATAGCTCCCCCTCGAGAGGCCGGCCGGCCTTCTCTTGACCCCGCCGCGTGATCTACACAATAACCGCCGGGTCCGCCATCCGGCTGGGCCGATCCGCGAGTCGCGGCCGCCCCGCAGGGGCCGAAGGGAGCTTCACAGATGGGGCAAGACAAGCCTTCGCCTGACGCAGGCGGTCTGCCGCCCCGGCTCATCGAGGGCTATGAGGCCTTCATCAGCAGCCGTTTCCTCGCCGATCACGACCGTTTCGAGGAACTGGCCACCAAGGGCCAGACGCCCAAGACGATGATCATCAGCTGTTGCGATTCGCGCGTCGCGCCGGAGGCGATCTTCAGCGCCGGCCCCGGCGAACTCTTCGTTCTGCGCAATGTCGCGGCGCTCGTGCCGCCCTATGAGCCCGACGATCATCACCACGGCGCGTCGGCGGCGCTTGAATACGCCGTCATGGCGCTCAAGGTTTCGGACATCGTCGTGCTCGGCCACGGCCAATGCGGCGGCGTTCTCGCTTTTGCGGAAAGCGTGGCGAATCCCGACACGCCGCGCTTGAGCCACAGCGACTTCATCGGCGACTGGATCAAGATGCTGGCCCCGGCGGCGGATCGCTTGGGCGTTCCGCCCGACCCGAAGGACAGGCGCTATGTCGAACGGCTCGAATTCGAAGCGATCAAACAGACGCTGCGCAATCTGCGCACTTTTCCGATGATCCAGGTTCTCGAACATCACCGGCATCTGCGGCTGCATGGGGCTTTGTTCCGGATCATGGATGGGCGTCTTTTGCTGCTCGACGAGACGACCGGCGCCTTCAACGCCGTCGGCGACCAGGCCTACGCCGCCGCTTTCAGCGAGGCGCGGTTTTGACGGCCACGAACGGCGCAAGCGACATTCCCTTCATCGACGGCCTTCATGAAATCGCGAATCGCTATGAGGCGATTCTTTGCGACGGCTGGGGCGTGCTGATCGACGGCAAGCGGCATTTTCCGCGCGCCGCGCAGGCGCTGCGACGCTTTCGCGCGCAGGGCGGCTCCGTCGTGCTCGTCACCAACGCCTCGCGCCCCGATGACGAAGTGCGCCGCCAGCTCCTGGGCCTCGGCGTCCCGCGGGATTGTTTCGACGATCTCGTTTCGGCCGGTGAATTGACGTTACGCGAAATCGTCGCCCGCAAGGGACAGGCCGTCTACCACCTCGGCCCAGCGCGCGACGACGGCCTTTTTCAAGCGGCGGCGCAGCGTCTCGGCGCGCCGGTGACGCGCGTCGAACCGGAAGCCGCCGATTATATCGTCTGCACCGGACTCTTCGACGAGCGCAATGAAGCGCCCGAAGATTACGACGCCCGTCTCGCAGCGCTGAAAGCCCTCGGCCTGACGATGCTTTGCGCCAATCCCGATATCGTCGTGGCGGTCGGCGACGATCTCGTCTATTGCGCCGGCGCCTTGGCGGAGCGCTATGCGGCGCTGGGCGGCAAGGTCGTGACCTTCGGCAAGCCGCATCCGCCGATCTACGACGCGGCGCTGGAGCGGCTGAAAATCCTGCGCGGCCGCGAAGTCGAAAAATCCCGCATTCTCGCGATCGGCGACGGCGCCTTCACCGATCTCGCGGGCGCCGGCCATGCGGGGCTGGATTGCCTCTTCATCCTCCACGGCGTGCATCGCGACGAGCTTCATCCCGAAGGGGGCGACCTTGACGAGGCGGCGCTCGCCGCCCTTTTCGCCAGGGCGGGCGCCGCCTCGTCAA
>CAZCJY010000143.1:0-6825 GCA_964498975.1 uncultured Methylocystis sp. | reverse complement strand
GGGTTGGGGAGGGGGTTACGTTTAAGTGAACGTTCTCCTCGCCTTTCTCGCCAATACGATCGCGAATTTCATCATCGGCCTGATGGTGGCGAAATTCCTCGGTCCCGAGGAGTTTGGCCGCTTCGCGCTCGCCTTCTCGATCGCCGTCGTCGTGCAGACGGCGCTGTACGACTGGCTGCGCCTTTCCGCCACGCGTTTCTACTCGCAGCGCACGCGCGACAAGGAGCCGGTCGTGCGTTCGACGCTCGACGCCGCCTTCATCGCCGTCACGCTCTTCCTCGCATTCGCCACCGGGCTTTACGCGCTGATCGGCCCCCCGCTCGATTTCGAGAGCAACCTTATTTTGCTCGCGCTGCTGACCGCGGTCGCCAATGGGCTATTTGACTATTGCACCGCCTTGGTGCGCGCGCGCTTTCACGATCCCGCCTATGTGCGGCTAATGCTCGCCAAAAACGCTTTGGCGCTCGCCTTCATCGGCGGCGGGGCGTTTTTCTTCCAGTCGGCGGCGGTGGCGCTCGCCGGCGGAGTCGCAAGTCTCTTCGGCACCGTGATCCTGGGTCGCGGCGCGCTGCTCGATCCCGGCGCCGATATTCGCGCCGCCTCGCGCGAGAATGCGCGTCATCTTGCCGCCTATAGCGCGCCCATTATCACCGCGCATCTCCTCTATCAGGCGATGCCGCTTGCGGCGCGCTCCATCGTCGCGAGCGTTTTCGGCTTCGCCGAGACGGGGCAATTCGCGCTGGCTTACGATCTCGGCTTGCGCGCCGTGCAGGCGCTCGGCTCGGCGCTCGACGTGCTGCTGTTCCAGATCGCGGTGGCGGCGCATGAGCGTCACGGCGCCGACCGCGCCAAGGAACAGATCGCGCGCAATATGGGGATCGTCGTCGCCTTCCTGCTGCCGGCCTGCGCCGGCTTATGGTTCGTGCTGCCATCGATCGAGGAACTGATCGTGCCGACGGAATATCGCGGCCCCTTCGGCCATTATCTCGGCCTGCTGCTGCCAGGCCTCTTCGCCATGGGCGTCATTCTTTTCGGCGTCAATCCGGTGTTCCAGATCGACAAGAAGACGACGCCGCTCATCGTCGCGGCGCTCGCCGCCGTGGGCTTCGGCCTCGCGCTGCTCTCCATTCTGCCTTGGGGCGACGACGCCTCCAATCTCGCGATCGCGCAGGGCGGCGCCTATGTCGCGGCGCTTGTCGCGACGATCTATTTCGCACTGCGCACGCAGCCCGTCTGGCCGTCCTTCTGGGACATGTTCGCCGCGCTTGTCGCGACGGGCGCGATGTCGATCGCGCTGACGCCCTTGCGCGAGATGACGCCCGGCCTGCTCGCGCTGATCGTCCAGGTCGCGGCGGGCGCGTTGGTCTATGGATGTCTGACCTTCGCCTTCGACATCGCCGGTCTGCGCAGCTTTGGCGTCGTCTGGCTGCGTCGCCGTCTGGCGCGCCGATGACGCGCCCGCGCCGCTGCGCCATGTGTTAGGCTTGCGATTGGTAAGGAGCGCGTCAATGGTGATGCCGATTTATGACGACGCGCCGCTGCGTTATTTGCGGCGGCCGATCGTCAATTGGACGCTGATCGCCCTCAATGTGATCGTCTTCCTCGTCGTCCAAAGCGAGATATTGGGCGATCCGCTCACCATCATTCGCGGTTTCGCCATCATTCCGCGCGTGCTTTTCGGCGAAGCCATGCTCGCCGACTGGGTCGTCGGTCCACCGCCGGCGGCGACGCTCGCCACGGCGCTGTTCTTTCATTCGTCGCTGCTGCACATCGGCGCCAATATGCTGTTCCTTTACGTCTTCGGCGATAATGTCGAAGACGCGATGGGATCGCTCCATTACCTGCTGTTTTATCTCTCCTGCGGCATTGCTTCCGGCGTGTTCTATATTTACGCGACGCCGCATTCGATCACGCCGCTTGTTGGCGCCTCGGGCGCGATCTCGGGCGTTTGCGCCGCCTTTCTGCTGCTCTATCCGCATGCGACAGTGGCTGGAATCTTTCCGCCGCTCTCTCTCGCGCTGGCGCCGGTCTGGTTCGCGTCATTGCTCGCGGGCGCGCCGCGCCGGGCGATTTTCGGACTGCGCGCGCCGCTCTTTTCTTTCGTCGCCTCCGGCTGGGTGTTCATCGGCGCGTGGATCTTGATGCAGCTTCTCAACGCCTCCATGGGCGAGGGCGGCGGCGTCGCCTGGATGGCGCATGTCGGCGGCATTCTGGCCGGGCTGATCCTGACGCCGATTTTCAAACGCAGGAAGCACAGGCTCTTCGACCGCGGCGCGCCAATGCCGCGCGCGTCCAACGCCCCGGAAGGCGAAGATAAGACGCCTTGACCGCTTGGCGTGATGGCTTGGCGCGACGGGCTTGGTTTGACTCGGGCGCGCGCCCCCGCTACCAGACCGCGCAACGGTTTCAGCCAAAATTGGGACGCCCGCGGCGTCCCGCTAAATTGTCTCGCCGAAGGGTCCAAGGAGACCAAGGGGTCGCACGATGAAGATTCTCGTGCCCGTCAAACGGGTCGTCGATTACAACGTCAAAATCAGGGTCAAGGCGGACGGCTCCGGCGTCGACCTCGCCAATGTCAAAATGTCGATGAATCCCTTCGACGAAATCGCGGTCGAAGAGGCGTTGCGGATCAAAGAAGCCGGCAAGGCGACGGAAGTCGTCGTCGTCTCCATCGGCCCCGCCAAGGCGGACGAAACATTGCGCACCGGCCTCGCCATGGGCGCGGACCGCGGCATTCTGGTCAAGACCGACGAGACGGTCGAGCCCTTGGCGGTCGCCAAAATCCTCGCCAAGATCGTAGCGGAAGAGCAGCCGCAGCTCGTCATTCTCGGCAAGCAGGCGATTGACGACGATTCCAACCAAACGGGCCAGATGCTCGCCGCGCTTCTTGGCTGGGGCCAGGGCACTTTCGCCTCCAAGGTCGCGTTTGCCGACAGTTCCGTGGACGTGACGCGCGAGATCGACGGCGGTCTGCAGACCGTGACGCTCAAATTGCCGGCAGTGGTGACGACCGACCTTCGTCTCAACGAGCCGCGTTACGCGTCGCTCCCCAACATCATCAAGGCGAAGAAGAAGGAGGTCGCCGTGAAGGCGCCCGCCGATTACGGCGTCGACATTAGCCCGCGCCTCGAAGTGTTGAAGACAGCCGAGCCCGCGAAGCGCAAGGCCGGCGTCAAGGTCGGCTCCGTCGTCGAACTTGTCGGCAAGCTCAAGGAAGCGGGAGTGCTTTAAAGATGACGATTCTGCTTCTCGCCGAAACCGCCAATGGCGCGCTCGCGCCGGCGACCGCCAAGGCGCTGACCGCCGCCAAGGAGATCGGCGGACCCATTCATATTCTCGTCGCCGGGCCGGGGCTGAAGGGCGCCGCCGATCAGGCCGCCAAGCTCGCGGGCGTCGAGAAGGCGCTGCTCGCCGAGGACGCCGCGCTCGATCATGTGCTGGCCGAGTCGGTGGCGGCGCTGATCGTTTCGCTCGCCGGCTCCTATGACGTCTTCATCGCGCCCTCGACCTCGGCGACCAAGAATGTGCTGCCGCGCGTCGCCGCGCTTCTCGACGTGATGCAGGTCTCGGACATCATCAAGGTCGTCGCGCCCGACACGTTCGAGCGGCCGATCTACGCTGGCAACGCCGTCCAGACCGTGCGCGCCAGGGACGCGAAGAAAGTGATCACCGTGCGCACCACGGCTTTCGCCGCCGCGCCGGAAGGCGGCTCCGCGCCTGTCGAGGCGGTCGGCGCCGGCCCCAATCCCGGCCTCTCTTCCTTCAAGAGCGAGGAGCTGGCGAAGTCGGAGCGGCCCGAGCTCACCTCCGCCCGCGTCATCATTTCGGGGGGCCGCGCGCTCGGCTCGGCCGAGAATTTCCAAAAAGTGCTCGACCCGGTGGCGACGCGGCTCAACGCCGCGATCGGCGCCTCGCGCGCGGCGGTCGACGCGGGCTATGCGCCAAACGACCTCCAGGTCGGCCAGACCGGCAAGGCGGTCGCGCCGGATCTCTATATCGCCGCCGGCATTTCCGGCGCGATCCAGCATCTTGCCGGCATGAAGGATTCGAAGGTGATCGTCGCCATCAACAAGGACGAGGAGGCGCCGATCTTCCAGGTCGCCGACTATGGCCTCGTCGCCGATCTTTTCGCGGCTTTGCCCGAACTCGACGCGGAGCTGGCGAAAATGGGCCGATAGGCCGCCAATAGACGCGGCGACGCGTTCAGAAGCGCCGCACCTTCGCGACCTTTTTTCGATTTTTTCCTTGTTTTCTTTCCGACCTAACGCAGTTTATATTGCACTGCGGCGACGCTCTTCGCAGCGCGGCGCGCCGCTCGCCTGTTCGGCGCTGGCTTGTTGCTGACGGTGGTCGAAAATGGGCTTTGAGATTCGCAAGATCGGCGTCATCGGCGCGGGCCAGATGGGCAAGGGCATCGCCCATGTCTGCGCGCTCGCCGGCTTCGACGTGGCGCTCAATGACGTGTCGCAGGAGCGGATCGACGCCGGCATCGCCGATGTCGGCGCGCAAATGCGCCGCAGCGTCGAGCGCGGCCTCATCGCCGGCGAGGCGGTCGAACCCGCTCTGGCGCGCATTTCGGCCGCGCCGAAAATGGGCGATTTCGCCGACGCCGACATCGTCATCGAAGCGGCGACCGAGGTCGAGGACGTCAAGCGCAAAATTCTGACCGACCTTGCGCAAGTGGCGAAGCCCGGCGCCATCATTAGCTCCAACACTTCGTCGATTTCGATCACGCGGCTCGCCGCCGTCACCGGCCGGCCGGAGCGCTTCATCGGCATTCACTTCATGAATCCCGTGCCGCGCATGCAGCTTGTCGAGCTCATTCGCGGCATTGCGACCGACGACGTCACTTTCGAGGAGACGAAGGCATTCATCGCCAAGCTCGGCAAGACGATCTCCGTCTCGGAGGATTTTCCCGCCTTCATCGTCAATCGCATCCTGCTGCCGATGATCAATGAGGCGATCTATACGCTTTACGAGGGCGTCGGCTCGGTCGAAGCGATCGACACGGCGATGAAGCTCGGCGCCAATCATCCGATGGGGCCGCTGCAGCTCGCCGATTTCATCGGCCTAGACACATGCCTGTCGGTGATGCAGGTGCTGCATGAGGGCCTGGCGGATTCGAAATATCGGCCCTGCCCGCTGCTGGTGAAATATGTCGAAGCCGGCTGGCTCGGTAAAAAGACGCAGCGCGGCTTTTACGACTATCGCAGCGGCACGCCGGTGCCGACGCGCTAAGAACGCCGCGTCGCGGCGCCGTTCCCGCCGACGCCGCAATATGTCCATGTTCTAATGGCCGTCGGGGCTCGCGCCGCGCGCCGCCTCGAAGAGGAACCAGGTCCGCTTCTCGGTCTCATCGACATAGTTTTCGAGCAGACTCGCCGTCGCGATGTCCTCGTTGTCCTCGCACAGTTTGTGCGCGCCGCGCATGGCTTCCGCCATGGCCTTGTTGTCTTCGAGCAATTCGCACAGCATGTCATACGGCGCGACGAACTCCTCGTTGTTGTCCTTTATCCGCGCGAGCTTGGCGATATGGCCGATCGAGCGAAGCGTCGGCTGACCGAGCTTGCGCACCCGCTCAGCGAGCGGGTCGACGGCAGCGTAAATCTGCGTCGCCTGTTCGTCGAGCAGCAGATGATAGTCGCGGAAATGCGGGCCGCTCATGTGCCAGTGGAAATTCTTTGTCTTGAGATAGAGCGCCAGAGCGTCGGCGACGAGCTTATTGATTTCGGCGGCGATTTTTAGCGTCGACTGTTTTTGAAGGTCTGTCGGCGTATCCAGCGCGGAACGCTGGGTGTCGGGACTCTTCGGCGTTTTTGTTTTCAACATCTGCGGCCTCCTTCGGTCACGCTTCCAGGCTCGAGCTGGGGGGAGCTGCTCATTAGCTAGATCGCGCGCGCCGCGCGGCCAGATCAAAAATAAAGCAGACGCGGCGCGGCTCGCCTAGCGCGCTTTCCGATCAGACGGAATCGTCTGATCGATAAGAAATCGCGCCAAATTAATAAGCTGGAGCAAGTTCTGATCGAAAAAGTCTGTCAACTTTTTCGGAACTTGCTCTAACGGATTTCAGCGCGCGCGCGGCGGCGAGCGGGTGGGCGCAGAGGCCGATAAGTCCGGCCGTCGCGCTCTTGTGAGCGCCAGCGCCTGTTCGCGGCGCCATTTGGAGATTTTCGCATGGTCGCCTGAAAGAAGAACCTCGGGGATTTCGCGCCCTTCGAATTCGCGCGGGCGGGTGTAATGCGGATATTCGAGAAGGCCGGATTCGAAGCTTTCCTCGACGCCTGACGCCTCTTCGCCCATCACGCCCGGCAGCAGCCGCACGCAGGCGTCGATCAAGGCGAGCGCGGCGATCTCGCCGCCCGAAAGCACATAATCGCCGATCGAAATTTCTTCGAGATTGCGCGCGGCGACGATGCGCTCGTCGACGCCTTCGAAACGCGCGCAGAGAATGACCGCGCCCGGACCCTGCGCGAGTTCGCGCACGCGCGATTGCGTCAACGGTCGCCCCCGCGGGCTCATCAGCAGGCGCGGGCGCGGATCGTCAACGGGCGCGGCCGCGTCGATGGCGGCGGCGAGCACGTCGGCGCGCATCACCATGCCCGGCCCGCCGCCGGCGGGCGTGTCGTCGACGGCGCGATGGCGCCCAAGCCCGTGCTCGCGAAGCTGCTTCGCCTCCAGCGCCCAGACGCCGCGCGTCAGCGCGTCGCCGGCAAGCGACAAGCCCAGCGGCCCCGGAAATATTTCGGGAAAAAGGGTGAGAACCGTCGTGCGCCACATGCGGCGGTTATGGCACGGCGCGCCGAATAGCCGCTAGTCCGCCCCGTC
>CAZCJY010000142.1:5412-6929 GCA_964498975.1 uncultured Methylocystis sp. | reverse complement strand
TGGCGCTCCCTAGGGGACTCGAACCCCTGTTTTCGCCGTGAGAGGGCGACGTCCTAGACCGCTAGACGAAGGGAGCGGGAAGGAGCGTTCTATAGACCGCCCGCATTCCTGGAGCAAGGCCGCGGAGCAAGGCCGCGCGAAGTCGTCGCGCCGCCGGCGGCGCCAAGAGCGCGCGAGCGCATCGCGCCGAAATGATGGGTCGAGCCGATACACTCCGCCGCCGCGTGAGCGCGACGGCGCGCCAAAAACCTAAGCCGAAGCCTTGCGGCCGAGTAGCAGGCGCGTGGGGACGCGCTTCCCTTCCCCTTCAGCGGCGACATAGAGATTGCTTCTCGCGCCGCCGGTCTTGGCGCTGCGCACGGCCTCATTGATGCGTTCGATCGACGAGGTCGACGGCTTCGGGAGCGCCGGCGCGGCCTCGACGCGTTCGACGCGCTCGGCGACGGGTTTCGCCGGGCCGGGCTTGGCGGCGGCGCGATAATCCTCGATCGCCGAAAGATCGCCGGTGATGACGGCGCCCTTTTCGAGTTCGATCTCGCCGTACATCACCTTGCCCTCAACGCGTCCCGTCGAGCGGACCACGAGCAACTGCTTGACCTCGATATGGTTGGAAATCCATCCGCTGACATCGGCCTCGGTCGCGCTGACATTGCCGCGAATGACGCCGCCCTGTCCGACCTGGATGACGCGCGCGGAAACATCGCCCTCGATCGTGCCATCGACCACCACGACATCCGGCGCGGAGATTTCGCCCTTCAGTGTGACGCCCGCGCCGATATAGGCGACATTCTCCTCATCCGGTCGAAAATCCGTCGTGTTCGTCGCCATCGGCCAAGCTCCTCGATCATCAAATCCGCCGAAAAGCTTACGTTGATAAAGTCTTAACATTCAATCGGAAAAAGCGTGCGCCGGCAGAGCGCGGAATTGCTCGCGCGATCAAATGATTGCGTGGCCCTGCCCGCGCTCGATCGTCGTGAATGTCGGCCCCGCACGCAGGCGATCAAGAGTCCAGAGCGTTCCGCATTGATTCGCCGCGCTCTGGATTTCAGCGCGCCTTCGCGGCGTCGGAAAGCGGATGCAGATCGCGCACCATGGCGCGCATCCGCTCGTCGAGCACATGCGTATAGATCTGCGTCGTCGAAATATCGGCATGGCCGAGCAGCTCCTGCACCACGCGCAGATCGGCGCCGTTTTGCAGAAGGTGACTCGCAAAGGCGTGACGCAGCGCATGCGGATGCATGTCTGTCGCCGAAAGGCCGGCGGCGCTTGCGAGCGTCTTGAGATCGCGCGCGAAGGCCTGGCGCGTCATATGCCCGCTGTCGCTGTCGGAGGGAAAAAGGAAAGGCGAGGCGGCGAGAGCCGGCGTGATCGCCTCCAAAATCCTGCGATAATCGACAAGCGCTCGGCGCGCACGGTCGGTCAGCGGCGCGAGACGTTCACGCCCGCCCTTGCCGCGAATGGCGATGAAGGGATCGCGCGAACGCGCCGCTGACCGACCGTGCGCGCCGAGCGCTTGT
>CAZCJY010000142.1:0-5402 GCA_964498975.1 uncultured Methylocystis sp. | reverse complement strand
GGCGAGCAGCCGATCGATTTCCGCCATGGAGAGAACGCCCGGCGCGCTGCGCATACGGCGCGGGCCGTCGAGCGCCGCCGCCGGATCGTCTTCGCGATGGCGATCGACATAGAGAAATTTGTGGAACTGGCGAATCGCCGAAATACGCCGCGCGACCGTCGCCGCCGACATGCCGCGCGTCTCGAGCGACGCGAGATAGGCGCGCATATCCTCCGTCGTCGCCGAACCGGGATCGCGGCCATTCTCGGAAAGATGCGCGATGTAATCGGCGAGGTCGCGCCGATAGGCGTCCTGCGTATTGCGCGCGGCGCCGCGCTCGGCGGCCAGCATGTCGAGAAAAGCGTCGAGCTGGCGCGTTGCGCCGGGTTTCATGCGCTCAACTCCCCGATGTCATTCCCGGCAGGCCGCTGGCTCGACCGGGAATGACAGCCTCACTTGTTCAGGCGCTGCGCCGGAATCGTGTAGGTCATCTGGCGTGGCTGCGGCGTCACGAAAGCGACGAGCGCGATCATGATTCCGTAGATAATCGCCGCAACGGCGCCGACGACGATCAAGAAACGTATGAGACTCGGCAAGGAATCGACTCAGCCCTCGGGTAAAGCCCGCGTCAGCTATCGCGCGAAGCGGCCCGGATTGCAACAGCCGCGCCAGCTTCCTGAATTGACGCGTTTTCTTCGCCGAACCGGCATCTACTTCGGCGGAAAATGCTCTATCGCACCACAACGCGCGAGCCGACGCGGACTCGATCGTAGAGATCGACGACATCGTCGTTCATCATGCGGATGCAGCCCGACGAAACATTCTGCCCGATCGTATAAGGCTCATTTGTGCCGTGAATGCGATAGAGCGACGAGCCGAGATAAAGCGCGCGCGCGCCGAGCGGATTCGCCGGACCGCCCTCCATGTGGCGCGGCAGATCGGGACGGCGTGACAGCATCTCCTTGGGCGGCGTCCAGGCCGGCCATTCCGCCTTCCGGCTCACGCTCTTGACGCCCGACCATTCGAAGCCCGGCCTTCCGACGCCGATGCCGTAACGGATGGCGCGGCCCCTGCCCTGCACGTAATAGAGAAATTTGCGCGGCGTATCGACGACGATCGTGCCCGGCGCTTCGCTTCCCTGATAGTCGACCTCCGCGCGCAGATAGATCGGATCGACTTCGCGCTGCACGGCCTGCGGATCGTAAGACGCGAGCTGCTGGCGCTGGAGATGCGGATTGGCCGCGGGCGGCGGCGCGGCGTAATGGACGGCGCGCGGCGAATCGCCGCCGCCGACCAGCGCCTCGATCAGCCCCCCGCCGAGCGGGCTTTGTGGCGCCGGCTGGTAATAATCGTTCGGATAGGCGGGCGCCGCCGAATAGGCGTAAGGGTTCGCCTGCGCCCCGTCTGCGAGCGCCAGCGACAGGGCGATCGTTGAGACGGCCGCGAGGCGCGAGAATTTATTCCTGCCGGACATGTGAGCGGAAACCATTGCCCGCGCGGCGAGGCAGCCGGCGCGATTGACGATGGTTTACATGATAAACGATAGAATTTTACCGTAAATCATAAGCATTGATAATGGTTATCGCTTTGATAATTGCTTATTATACTTGGTTAGCGATTGGCGAATATTAATGGTGAACGGGGTGTTACTCTTGATTTCCCGACGCCGGCACAGTCGTTCGACGATAAACCCCATGCGGGACATACAAGCCCAAGCCAAGGCTCGCCATAAAAAATAACGCCACGCTGGGGGACAGAATGACAAAACTAAAAGCGAGACCTGCTTCGTCCTTGGCAATGGCTTTCAACCATAAATAGAGCGCGCTTGTGAGGAGCGCCGTCGACGATCCTGTCACCGCAATCAGCATAACCGCCGTCGCCACGGCGCGGCGCAATTGCCCGCCAACCATCAGAAATGCGCCTCGGGGTCTTCGTCCTCGGGACGGATTTCATGGCGCATGATCAGCGGCGCCTGCGCCAGCGCGAAGACCAGCGTCAACGGCAGAATGCCGAACACTTTGAAATTCACCCAGGCGTCGGTCGAGACATTGTGGCGCACGACTTCATTCAGCGCGGCGAGCGCGAAGAAGAATAGCCCCCAGCGTAAGGTCAGCTTTCGCCAGCCGGCGTCGTCAATATGGATCGCCATGTCGAAGACGATCGGCAGCAGCAGCTTGCCGAAATAAAGCGCGCCAATGAGCGCGGCGCCGAACATCGAATAGAGGATCGTGACCTTCAGCTTGATGAAGGTCTCATCATGCAGGAAATAGGTCAGCGAGCCGAAGACCAGCACCAGCACGGCGGTCACGACCGGCATCGCCGGCAGATGTTTGGTGATCGCCCAGGACACGGCGAGCGTCAGCACGACGCCGGCCATCAGCACGCCGGTCGCGGCGAAAATGCCATATTTGGAATTGACGACGAAGAACAGGATCAGCGGCCCCAATTCCAGCACGAGCTTCAGCCAGGGGCTCAGTTTCTTCTTCTTCGGCGCGAGGGCCGTGTCCTGCGTCATGTCTCTTCGCTTTCCGCCTCTGACGTCTCTTCAAGGCCCGCGATGGCGCGCGCGAAATCGCGCGCCGTGAAAGGCTCAAGATCCTCGGCGCCTTCGCCGACGCCGATGAAGTGGATCGGCAGGCCGTAAGTTTCGGCGATGGCGACGAGAATGCCGCCGCGCGCCGTGCCGTCGAGCTTCGTCATGACGAGGCCGGTGACCCCCGCAACGCGCTCGAAGACGTCGACCTGCTGCAGCGCGTTCTGCCCGACTGTGGCGTCGAGCACGAGCAGCACCGCATGCGGCGCGTCGGCTTCAGCCTTTTTCATCACGCGCACGATTTTTTCAAGCTCCGCCATGAGCTCGGCGCGATTTTGCAAGCGGCCTGCCGTATCCATGAGCAGAATATCGGCGCCCTGCTCCTTCGCGCGCTTGATCGCGTCGAAGGCGAGGCCGGCGGCGTCGGCGCCCTCCGCGCCCGAAACCACCTCGGCGCCGAGCCGATCGCCCCAGACCTTGAGCTGTTCGACGGCGGCGGCGCGGAACGTGTCGCCCGCAGCGAGCACGACCTTCCTGCCCTCGCCTGTCCATTTGGCGGCGAGCTTGGCGATGGTCGTCGTCTTGCCGGAGCCATTGACGCCGACGACGAGCACGATGAAGGGCTTGATGCTTTCATCAATGACCAGCGGCTCGGCGACGGGAGCCAGCACATTTTCAACTTCGCGCGCCAGAATCTCGCGCACTTCGTCGGGCTCGATGTCGCGCTCATAGCGCGCCTTGCCGACCGCCTCGGTGATGCGCGTCGCGGCGCCGACGCCAAGATCGGCGCGCAGCAGCACATCCTCCAGCTCTTCGAGCGTGAGGGCGTCGAGCTTGCGCTTGGTGAAGACGTCGGCGACGCCCTGGGTGAGCGCCTGCGAGGTGCGCGCGAGGCCGCCCGAAAGCCGCGACCACCAGGAGCGCTTTTCCTCCTGCGGCGCGGCGGCGGGCGCTTCGGCCTCGTCTTGCGCCTCGTCCCCCGCGCCGAAGAGGCGCGAGAACATGCCGCGCTTTTTGCCGTCGTCGTTGCTCATGTCGGCGGATGCCTACACCAGTCGCCGGCAAAGGGCCAGAAGGATCCAAGGCCTCCCCCGCCCATGGCCCGTATTCCCCGGCCTCACCCTGCAAAAGGCGCCTCAGGATGGGGATCGGCAATAATGGGCGGGCCGGTCCTCCGGCCCGCTTCTCTTCAGCCTTACGCCGTCGCCTCGGCGCAGCCCTTCGCCATCGCCTCGCGCCCCGCCGCCATGATCTCTTCCGGCGTCATGTCGCGGACATGCGTCGCGATCGACCAATCATGGCCGAAGGGATCGACGATCTTGCCGTAGCGGTCGCCCCAGAACATGTCGGCGACCGGCATTTTGATCGTCGCCCCGGCGGCGACGGCCTGCGCGACGACATCGTCGACATTGTCGACCATCAGATGAATGGTGACGGGCGAGCCTTTCAGCGATTTGGGCCCAAGCGCGCCCCACTCAGGCATTTCATCGACGAGCATCACCGTGGAGTCGCCGATCTTCAAAGCCGCATGCATCAACCGCCCGTCGGGTCCGGGCATGCGCATCATCTCCTGCGCGCCGAACGCCTTCTTATAGAATTCGATCGCGTCAGACGCGCCGGCGCAAATGAGATGCGGCGTGATCGAGCGCATGCATGGGGAATCCTGTTTCACATTGGCGTTCATGATTTGCCGTCCTTTCTTTCTGGTTGAGATTCAGCCCCTAATTTGCGCAGCGATTTGCGCAGCCTATCCGCGTCGCTTGACGACAATTCCGCGTCGAGCGCGCCATGTTCTTCGCGCCAGATCGGCAAAGAGGCGGCGAGCGCCTCGCGCCCCGCATCGGTGAGGAAAAGGCGATGCGCGCGGCGGTCTTTTTCATCGAGGCGCGTCACGACGAGGCCGCGCCGCTCCAGGGATTTCAGCGCGGCGGTGAGCGTCGTGCGGTCCATGGCGAGCGCGCTCGCGAGCCGCCCCAATGTAGGCGCCTGCGGCGCATTCAGCGACATCATCAGCGAGAACTGCCCATTGGTGAGGCCGAGCGGCGCGAAGGCGCGGTCGAAGCGGCGCGCCAGCATGCGGGCGGCGCGTTGCGTCGCAAGGCAAAGGCAGGCGTCCCGAACCTCATGAACAACCTCGATCGGCAGTTTCTTTGACATGGCGCAATTATGTTGATATCAACATTTATCGGAATTGTCCAGCCTTTCGTCCAGGAGCCCCACTGTCATTCCCGACGGGCCGCAGACCCGATCGGGAATCCCGAAAAAACATGAGAAACATGCGCACCTGCCCTGGATTCCCGATCGCGCGCATAGCGCGCGTCGGGAATGACAGCGGCGAGCCAATCACAAGGAGCCAGAAATGAACCCCAAGGTCAGAACCTGTCTCGCCTATAAGGATTGCGCGGAAGAAGCGGCGCGCTTCTATGTCTCGCTCATTCCGGATTCGGTATTCGAAGGCGCCTTCCGTCCCGAGCCGAACGGGCCGGCGCTGATGGTCGCCTTCACCCTCGCCGGCGCGCCCTATCAGGCGCTCAATATGGGGCGCGAGACGCCGTTCAACGAAGCGTTTTCGATTTCGGTGATGACCAAGGATCAGCGCGAGACCGACGCGCTTTGGGAGAAGCTTCTCGCCAATGGCGGCGCCGAGATTCAATGCGGTTGGCTCAAGGACCGCTTCGGCCTCTGCTGGCAGATCGTGCCGGAAGCCTTTCCGCGATTGCTCTCGCATGAGGACCGCGCCGCCGCCGGGCGCGCCATGCAGGCGATGATGGGTATGGTCAAGCTCGACATCGCGGCGCTGGAGGCGGCGTTTCGCGGGGAGCCTAGCTAGCGCGCTTTCCGACCAGACGGAATCGTCTGATCGATAAGAAATCGCGCCAAATCAATAAGC
>CAZCJY010000141.1:5442-6993 GCA_964498975.1 uncultured Methylocystis sp. | reverse complement strand
CAAAGGCTCATGGACCAACCAGAAACAATCACATCAATCGGAATGCGCGATTGGGCTCATATCGGTCAGGCGTCATGACCGTTGGTATTATTTGAAAACGTCAAATCGAAGCATGATTTCGCAATGTGACTTGCATCTTTCGCATCATGCTTCGGGCTGAACTGCCGGCTGGCATGCATCGCCTCACGACGCTCCTTCATCATTCCGCCATGCTTTCAGGAAAAGATTGTATCCAATTAACTATTTAAGAGATAAAAGGAATCCCGGATGACCTATGACGTCGGTCACTTGACGCCAAATTGGTATTTTCACCGCTTTCTGAATAGGTCCAACGACTTTTGTCGGATAGTCGGCGCAGTATTACTTCAGGACATGAGAACGCGCTTCGGGCGCAGCCAAATTTCATATCTTATCGCAATCGCTTGGCCGCTATCTCACTTGAGCTTCATCACTCTGGCGTATCTTCTCAAAGTAGAGATTGCCCCGGTGGGCGACAGCCCAACTATATTTATTAGCACCGGAATCGTTCCTTATATTTTATGCCTATATCCAGCACGAATGGTGGCGGTCGCTATCATGCAAAATCGCCAGCTCTTGAATATTCCTGTGATTCGACCGCTTCATCTCATTATCAGCCGCTGTATTTTGGAGACTTTAAATGCTTTTGTGGTGCTCGCATTGTTTGTATTGACAATCTACATTTTTGATGTCGACGTTTTGCCTGACAATACGATAGAGGCTGCCGCCGCGATAGGGGCGGCTGTATTTCTAGGAGTCGGCTTAGGTTTTTTCAATGTCGTGATGTGTGCGCTTTTGGGCAACTTCTTTTTACTATTCTTCATATTCACGATGATCATGCTATATATATTCTCAGGAGTATACATCCCTAATTCGGCTCTGCCCGATGCCGCTCGAGAATATATGTTATTCAATCCGCTACTTAATCTTGTCGAGTGGCTCCGCTCCGCCTATTACGCGAGTTACGACACGGACCTAATCAATAAGCGTATGGTGATTGGCGTCGCGGCGGTCAGTCTCGCGCTTGGCTTGCTCGGCGAGCGCTTCCTGCGCGGCAAGTTCTTCTCGTGAGCCTAAAAAGCCTTCGCATCATGGTCCTCAGTAGTTGTCGTGAATGTTGCCGGTCGTGATCGTTGCGGTATTTGCGAGCGGGTTCGCGCTGCCGCTGTTGTGAACATCGTGCACGGACGCCAGCGCTATATTCCCCGATAAACTTATGCAGGTAGTCGGAGCGGGGCGGTAGTGATTGCCGCACAGAGCATCCGCGAGTTGAAAGCTCGTGACGCCGGCGAAGTTAAACCCCGTGCCGTGACCGCCGGCGACGCCGCCGAGTATTTGTATATTTTTTACTGTCGTCCCGGGAGATTGCGACGCGGCCACAGCGGTCGACCCGATGTTCGAAGCTGCGTAAAATTCACACCCAAGGCATTGAATGAAATCGACGACCGAAGCTCCCGACGGAGCAATGTTGAGATTTGTCAGTCCGCCGGACGCAATTTGAAACCACGCGCCCACGAACAAGATCTTATTGAC
>CAZCJY010000141.1:0-5432 GCA_964498975.1 uncultured Methylocystis sp. | reverse complement strand
GACGCTGCCAGTTCCAGACGGAACGATGCTGACGCTGGCCACGCCCGCCGTATCGGCATAGCCGCCGATCATCTTGAAACTCGATACCGACTGGCCGTTCCCCGGATTAATAAGGATATCATGAGACGCCTGCATGAAATTGCAGTCGTAACAATGAATATCCGTAATGTTTCTAAGGTTTAGATGGGCAAAGGGTCGGGCAGTCGCCGAATTGGCCGCCGTGACCTGGCTCCATAAACAATTCAGACATCCCTCAATTACGAAATCGACGCCTGGCCCGGCGACGGCGTTGAGAGATTGGAGATCGTTGATCCGAAGGTTTACGGTCGCCGCTCCTGCGATCAGCGTGTTGAACGCGCCGCTGGAGAATATATGGTCGAGGGCATAATTCGTTCCGCCCAATCTGATGAATGCGCCGCCCGTGCGCGGAACGGAAGCGCCCAACTGACAATTCCTCAACGAGAAATATGAATTGCTCGCATTGATCAAATCGGCTGTCGCAGACGTTGTTCGAAGCTTTGTCCTTTGGTAGCTCTTGCAATCCCATGTCGCGCCCGTGGACGGGGTTACGGCTGAGCTGAAATTGTATGTCCCTTCGGGAAACACCAATATTTTATTGGCCGTGCGCGCGGCCGCATCGGCTAGGGCAACAGCAGAGGCGTTGTCCGTAACGCCATCGCCGACCGCGCCATAATCATTGGCGCTGACAACGCCTTGTGGTTCTCTTTGAGCGTTTGGGTCGCCTTGAATGTTTCTCGCGACTGCTTCCGTCCCGCTTTGCATGAAGCCGATGTCGGCGACTGAGATGAAGTCCGCCCCGCCCATTGGCGCGATATGGTTGACGATGGTCGTGGACGAATTGGCCGGAAGAGAGTCTGAGATCGCCGGGATTGCGATGTTCTGGGAGAGCGCCGACGTCGAGAAAAGCAATGCGGCGAAAAAGGCGGTAAGGAGATTCTTCATCCAAAACTCACGCCACGGCCACAGGTTCAAATTCAAGGATGTGACGTCTTCCTGCATCTTGCAAGCTCCCCTGCCACCGTCAACAAACTTCGACCGGGGTCTTGGCGAGCGACGACACATGGAGCGGAGAAATCCTGAAGCCGCCGTCATCGAGACGCGCCTGCCCCGTCATTGCCGCGCCTCAATCAAACAGGCGCTCGACGCGATTTCAGTCTAGTCCCGTTGCCGGAAGCTGACGCAGCCTGGACGAAGAGCTTGCCCGTTAGTTTGCCTCGGGTTACTCATGCCTATGCATTTGATTGGAGATTGCCGTGCCTCACGAGAGCTTGGACAACTTGACTGAGCTAATTGAAGACATTTTTTATTGATCATCTGGGCCGCCGCACGGAAGCGGTGGAATGCGCAACACGTCGAGCCGGACCGAAGCCAGCATGGACGTGAATGCTGCCTAAAACATTTGATAGGTTTGACGCAGTGTTTGCAGCCGCGCTTCATCGAACGCTCCGATGAAATCTGGCCATCCGCCTTTGATGATGTGACCATGCATCACGATAAAGGCGCGGTCTCCGTCGTGCAGGTCCGCGATACGCCCCGTGGCGTGATCGACGGCGAAAAGAATGGGAAAGATGGAACGGAGTTGATCGAAGAAATCTGGAATAGAGGTTCGTTGGAATACATTCAGGCACCAATGGTTGACCTCGCCGAGGACATTGGGCTTGAACCGCTGCAGCGTATCCGCCGCACCCCGGAGAACGTGTCCCTCGTAACCTTCCGTATCGATCTTGATGAAGTCGATGTCGGACAGATCATTCTCCGTGACAAATTGGTCGAGCGTTTTTACTATAACATCCTCGATGGCATGCCCTTTGGAAGATGCCGTATCCGAAATGAACCCGCCTGATCGATTGTCGGGGGCAAAGCGAATGCGGGCATGGGACGGCGTATCTCCGAGTGCGATATTGTGAAGGGACACATTCTCGCAGTCGCGCGTATTGTGCAGGAGCAGCCCGAAGGTGGACTGCGCCGGCTCGAACGAAAAAACTTTCTGGGAAATTGACGACAGAAGAAGAGTTGTGCATCCGATATTCGCGCCAACGTCGAGCGCGACTTTTGACCCTTGGGCGAGCGCCTTTATCGCTTTGACGAGGCCAGGCTCGAACCCCCCGGCCTGACTAATAGCTTGAGCATAAACTCTGTCGGATCGAACAAGGACCGGCTTGGCGTCGATTGTTACTGTCACGTCCACGAAAGAATCCATCTTACACCCATGAGTTCGCTGAAACAGACGGAATCTGAAGCGCATGAGGATATGTCTGTCAATAGCGGCTCCGAAGAGGGCACAACAGAAAACCCGTTGATTTCAGAAAAGCGAGGTAGGCGGTATGACGGTCCAATCCTCTACGGCGGCGCGGAATGCAGCGCTTGATGCGATCGAAACGGAATCGCCTCGCAAAGGCCAAAAATACGCGCATAAAGGAAGAGCTCAATTGTTGCTTGCCAAAAGTTTTGACCTCTGCAATTAGTCGCACGGAAATTCAATCGGGGCCCGCTCGATGAAGCCATTTTTTCAGTTCCTCGTTGATGCTCGTTGTTTGCAAGACGAAGCGTTCCGTTTTCGCGGAGTCGGACTATTCACCGCGGCAATTTTGGGTCGCGCGAGAATCGAGCTCGGTTCGGTCGCAGACGTTTCGTTGGTCGCGATCACGGATCGCGGCCGGCCGGATTTGTGTTCCCGGCACGTTGAATTGTTCGATCAGGTGGCGACGACCGCGAATATTGAAATGACGGAAGATAGCTGGTTTCTTCAGCCATCTCCCATGACGCACTCGCCGCTTCACATTGCGAGATTGGTTGCGCAGCTTTCACGCCGTAGAATTGCTATAGTATATGATTTCATTCCAATGGACTTGCCGGCGGATTATCTGTCTTCAGAAGTGCGCAAATTTGATTACGAATTATGTCTCAGGTGGCTCAGTCAATATGACATATATCTAGCAATTTCAGCCTATACCAAGCAGTGTCTTCAGGAGAGGCTTGGCTCTCAGATCGCCGCTCACGTGACCGGCGTTCCCGTAAGGGCGGCGTTGACGCCCTACGGCCATGCGATCGCGCCCTATAGCCGGCGGAAGCGCATCATTGTCGTCGCCGGCCAAGATCCACGTAAGAATGTCGAATGCGTCATAGAAGCTCATGCGGGAAGCAGCTTCCTCATGGAAAATGGCGTGGCGCTTCTCGTAATAGGCAATTACACCGAACAAAAAGAACAAGAGCTCAGAAGCATCTATGCAAAGCACGCGGTTCCTGATGATCGATTGGAAATGCTGTCGGGCATTGACGATACGGAGCTCGGCAAGCTTTATCGGACATCCGCCGTTACGGTGTGCCCTTCGCGTTCCGAAGGATTTTCCATTCCCGTTATCGAAGCGAACGCCAACGCATGCCCCGTATTCGTGTCTAATTGCGATGCGCATCGCGAGCTGATTCCTTTTGGCGAAGATCAATTCGATCCAGATGATGTCGAGCGGCTCCGGACCATGCTGGAAGGGATCGCATGTTCGGAAGAGCGTCAGGCGGATGTTGCGTCGCGCCAGGAAGGCATTTGGCGAAAATATAGTGAAGAGGCGTGCGGCCGGCGCTTCTGGAAGCCAATTATCGAGAGAATCGAAGAAGCTCCCGGTGTCCACGCGCCAGCCGTGGGTCGGCGGCGTCCGCCAAGAATCGCGTTTGTCACGCCGGCGCCGCCCGCACAAAGCGGCGTCGCGGATTATACACATGCGTCACTGATCGGCCTTTCAAAAAAGGCCGATGTCCATGTTTTTACGGATACGCAATTCGCGAGGAGCTCGCCCGCATATTCGTCGCTACAGCCAATATCGCCATTTCCATATATTTCGCAGCAGTTCGATGCGGTTGTGTCTGTTATAGGAAATTCCCGGTTTCACGCCTGTCCCTTCGAAATGCTGCTGCAATATGGCGGCGCATGCATTTTACACGACGCTCGCATGATCGACTTTTATGCATGGGTTTGCGGCATGCAGCGCGCCGTCGGGGTTGCGTCGAAAGAAACAGGTCAACCGGTCGCGCGCGCGCAGATTGAAGAATGGCTGGCTGCGCCGAACAAGCTCCCGACACTGTTTCTGAGCGAAATTCTGAATGCGGCGCGACCGACCATATTTCATTCTAAGGTGACGCAAATGCTGGCCGAGGAGATGTACGGAAAGAAAGCCGTCTCGCTTCCGTTTTGTGGATATCGGCAATTTCCAGAGTCGTTTTGGCGCGAAGGTTCTAAGAGGGAGGCGAGACATCGCCTGGGCGTCGCGGAGGATGCGTTTTTGGTCGTGTCTTTCGGCAATGTTTCCTTCGACAGGGCTCCGCAGGAATGTATCTGGGCGTTGGTAATTCTGAAGACTTGGGGGATACGCGCGACCCTGGCCTTTGTCGGAGCGGCCGCGAAGCCGATCGCGGCTTCGCTGCAAGCGGGGGCGGACGAATGGGGCGTTGGCGACCAAGTTTGGATATGTTCGGAATATGTTTCTGAATCGACCTACAATGACTTTCTGGCCGCCGCCGACGCGGGAATTCAGCTGAGAATATACAAGTTTGGCGGATTGTCCGGCGCTCTGTTGGATTGCATCGAGGCCGGCCTACCGACAATCGCTGGCGTATCGCTCGCCGACGCGATGGAGGCTCCTGATTTTATTCGTCGCGTTTCAGATGGCGTAAGTCCCTTGCTGATCGCCGAACAGCTTGCGAAAATTGCAGAGGACCGAGCGCGGCGTGACGAGAATGTCGAAGCGGCGTTGGCGTTTAGAGAAACGCACAACTTTGACCGATATGCCGACCTATTGTTGGAGCATTTGGGCTTGCAGCCGACGACGAAACAATCCGAAATGCGGCCGGCGGCATGACGACATACATTGACATCACCGAATTGGCCAGAAATCCCGTACGGAGCGGCATCCAGAGAACCGTTCGGGAATTCATCAAACGGGTTTGTCCATCCGAAGCTTATACTGCTTGTATTTTCGATCCGGAGCTATTGAATCTCGTCGAACTGCCGGCGCCTGCGGTTGAAGTCCTTTGTGAAAAATCTGACGATATAAGACGGTTGCCGGCGCACGAAATAGAGAGACTCGTGTCTGAGATAATCAAAGATCACCCAAAATCAGTGGTCGCGCATAACGATACGAAAATATTTATCCCTGAACTGTTCTATGAAGTAAACAGAGTCAAACATTATCGCTGGCGACTAGATAATCCTACCAACGAGATATTCGCCCTGTTTTACGATTTTATCCCTTGGATATCCCCTGACAATATCGGCGTCGTGCGCAGCAGCGGCTTGATGCCCTACTTCCTGTTTTCAATGGAGATCAAGAACGCCGCCTTCATTAGTGAGCGTAGTTTCGATCAGTGGCGCGCGCGCGTTGTTCGTGATCGGTCGCGCCGCGGGATAGTGTTGCCCTTGG
>CAZCJY010000140.1:0-7004 GCA_964498975.1 uncultured Methylocystis sp. | reverse complement strand
ATGAAAGGCATCAGGGCGATCGCCGCCGCCTGCCCCAATCGCTGGAACCTGGTCTTCGTCTCGGCGCGCGCCAGCGATTACGCGAAGGATATCGCCAAATTCAGGAGCTACGGCCTGCCCTGGAAAATCCACAACGTAGCGAAATCGGCGCAGACCGATCTCGCCAAAGCGCGCGCCGCCCGCGCCTTTTACGGCGCGACGGCGCAAGGCGGCGTCGTAACGCCGCTGCATTATCTGATTTCCGCCTCGGGCGCCGTCGATGCGATCGTCAATGGCAGGATGGACTTTGAAGACCCGCAGCGACTCGCCGTTTTCTGCGCCGATTGAAGAGAAAATATTCGGGCAGATTGGCAGTCGATATCTTTAAACGCTGGAATTTGCGGTTCCGATCCGATCGTGTTTCCCGTTCCCAGAAACGGCCGCGCTCATTATCGAAATTGCGTCGGCCTTTACATAATGCCTCATCTCTTCGCTAAGGTGGGAAAAAGCCGCTCCAATGCGGTTATAGCCTATCGCCGCAGGTATGGCGGCCGCCAAGCCATAGGCGGTGGCTGCGAGCGCCTCGGCAATACCGGGCGCGACGACCGCGAGACTCGTGTCCTGTGTTTGCGCAATTCCCGAGAAGCTGTGCATAATTCCCCAAACAGTGCCGAACAGCCCGACAAAAGGCCCTACCGACGAAACAGTGGCTAGATTTGCGAGGCCGCCCCCCGCCGCCATCATGAATTCACGCGCGGCGCGATTCATTTGCTGAAGAACGCGTTCTCGCTTTTTCGCGATCGCTCCGTTGGGAAATTCAACTTCCAAGGCTTTCCTTCCAGCCGTAGCGATTGGCCAAAGGACGCCGACAGGGCCACCCGAGCGCGCCGAATGAATTGCTCTTGAAATGCGAAACACAACGATTATTCCATCAATAATCAGCACCCATGTCCAAACTGATGCAACAAGAAGAATAGCCATAACCGCCTTGCTGATAAGCCCCGCATTCAAGAACAGGCCTAGCGGAGACATTGGCTCCACTCAAACCATCTTCGATAGGCCGTATGATGTCGGCGCGGATTGGTCGCCTCCACGGGGACGTTGGCCAGCCCCGTATTAGTGATCCATATCGAATGCTAGCTCTTAGCCGGTTTGAGGCGCTTGTGTTTGGTGGTCCAGGGTCAGCGTTAGTTTCCGACGGCGTTTGAACCTTCGTTGTCCATCGAATGCCTTGCCCGCAAAGCGTATTCGCTGGGCGGGATATTGCCAAGCGCCATGTGAAAGCGGCGTCGCAATCGATGCTCCGCGCTTCGATGAGAGCCGTCTTCTGCGCCAAGCGACGAGCGCGCCCGTTCGTCCGGCCCGAAAAATGTCCTATGTTTCGCGGATAGAATCGGCTTTGAGCCGCCGGGAGCTGGAATGTTCGAACTCATCGCAACGCCCGACAACCCCATTCCGGAAGGCGCCATCGTCGTCGTCCTCAAGACGCACGACGGACGCAGGCTTCGCGCCGCGACTTTTCCCTGCCGCGGCCGGGCGCGCGGCACGGTCGCGCTGTTTCAAGGCCACAATGAATTCATCGAGAAATACTTCGAGACGATCGAGGACCTGCGCAGACGGGACCTTGACGTCGTCGCGCTCGACTGGCGCGGCCAAGCCGGCTCCGAGCGCGAACTCGACGATCCGCGTAAGGGTCATATCGACGACTTCTCGCAATATCAGCGCGATCTCGGGGCGTTTGTCACGCAGGTCTTGAGCGCGCGGCCAAAGCCCTGGTTCGCGCTCGCGCATTCGATGGGCGCGGCGATTCTTCTCGACGCGGCGCATGTAGGCCACGCGCCGTTCCAACGATACGTCTTGACCGCGCCTATGATCGACCTCGCCAATTTGCGCTTTCCGCGCGGCGCCCGCTGGCTTGCGGACACGCTCGACATGTGCGGCCTCGGCGGAATGTACATTCCGGGCGGCACAGGCGCGTCCTTCATCGAGAAGCCTTTCGAAGGCAATCTGCTCACCACCGATCCGGTCCGCTTTGCGCGCAACGCCGGAATTCTCAGAGCAGCGCCGCAGCTTGCGATCGGCGACCCGACGATCGGCTGGGTCAACGCCGCATTCCGCTTGATGAAACGATTTGAGTCTCCCGACTTTCCGCGCCGCATCCGCGCGGCGATCCTGATGTTTGCTTGCGGCCGGGAAGCGATCGTCTCCAACGCCGCGATCGAGCGCTTCGCGCAGAATCTCAACAGCGGCGCGCTGGTGACGGTAGCGGGCGCCAAGCATGAAATTCTGATGGAGCGCGACGAATTGCGCGATCAGTTTTGGCGCGCGTTCGACGCCTTCATTCCCGGCTGCGAAGAGACGCTAGCCATCCAGCAGCTTCAGCGCCGCGTCGTGTAGCGCGGGATCGCCGGCCGCGACGATCGCACCGCCCGCCGCAGCGTCGCCGCCGCTCCAATTCGTCACGACGCCGCCCGCGCCCTCGATGATCGGGATCAGCGCGACAATGTCGTAAGGCTGCAAATTCGTCTCGATGACGAGATCGACATGGCCGGCCGCCAGCGCACAATAGGCATAGCAATCGCCCCCATAGCGCGACAGTCGCGCCTCGCGCTCGACGCGATGGAAATTCTCGCGCAGCGCCGGATCGATCAATAGCGGCGAGGTCGTCATCAGCGTCGCCTGGGCAAGGCGCGGACACGGCCGCGTCGAGAGCCTGCGCGTCTCCATATCCCCCTTGTCGCCGGCGGCCCCGCGCGCAGGTCCGCGCCAATAGGCGGCCGCGCCGTCGCCAAAAAATCGCTCGCGAGTGAAAGGCTGACTCATCAGCCCGTAGCATGGGCGCTTGCTATGGGTGAGGCCGATCAGCGTGCCCCACATCGGCAGGCCGCAAATGAAGCTCTTGGTGCCGTCGATCGGGTCGAGCACCCAGACATATTCCGCGTCTTCGCGCAGCGCCCCGAATTCTTCGCCATAGACGCCGTGACCGGGAAAGGTTGTCTCGATCAGCCGCCGCATCGCGAGTTCGGCGGCGCATTCGACCCTGTGACGGAAGCCGATCGCGCCGCCATGCGCCTTGTCGTCGGCGGCGAGCGCGGTTCGGAAGAAAGGCATGATCGCCTCTGCCGAAACATCCGCAAGACGCTCGACGAACTTCTCGAAATCAACGGCGGTCATGCCAGCTCCAAAGCCCAGGCGGTTTGCAAAGCCCGGCTATTCGGCGGCGGCGCGCCGCTCGCCATTGGCCGCCTCGCCCATGTGCACGTCCCGCGCCAATTCAGCGACGACTTCAGCAAGATCGCGCGCGATAGCCTCGAAGCGCGCATTCTTTTCCAATGTCGCCTCGTCCATGTAAAGGCCGCGCGACACTTCGATCTGCAAGGCGTGCCAGCCGGCGGCGGGCTTGCCGTAATGCTCCGTGATGAAACCGCCGGCGTAGGGACGATTGCGCAAGACACAATAGCCGCGATGGCGCAACCGATCCTCGACGCCGTCGACGAATCCGCCCGAGGCGCTGGCGCCATAACGGTCGCCGATAACGAAATCGACGCGGCGTTTGTCGCCGCGCGCCGATGATATGGGATCGCGCGCGCCAGTCGAGGGCATCGAATGGCAGTCGATCAGCACGGCGACGCCGAACCGGCTCGCGGCGCGCTCCATCAGCGCGCGCAGCGCCGCATGATAGGGCTTGTAAAGGCTCTCGATGCGCCTCAAGCCTTCGTCGAGGGTGAGACGATTGGCGTAAATCTCGCGCGCATCGGCGACGACGCGCGGTATCGTGCCGAGCCCCGCGGCGACGCGCAGCGAACGGGTATTGGCGAAATGCGGCAGCGCGCCGGCGAAGAGCCTGGGGTCGAGTTCGTAGGGCTCACGATTGAGATCCAGGTAGGCGCGCGGAAAGCGCGCACGCAGCAAGGGCGCGCCGATCGCGGCGGCCGGCGCGAAGAGATCGTCGACATAGGCGTCCTCCGAGCGGCGCAAAGTGATCGCGTCGAGCGGCGTCGCGGACAGGAAACGCGCCGGATAGACCCGGCCCGAATGCGGGGAGGAAAAGACGAGCGGCGAACACAGCTCGACCGGCTCGATCACGTCGAACGCCTGCGCGAGCTCCGGTTCGCAAGGAGAATCGACATTTCCGCTCGATTCGCGCCAGTCGCGCTTGTCGTCGTTCATCCGTTCCGTCTCAAGACTGTGGCGCGAGCGCCCCTTTCAGATTAGCGTCGGCGTGGCGAAGCGGGCGCTCGTAAAGGACGGCCCCTGAAGCTATATTGCGAGCTACGTTAACGCGGCGTCACATCAGTTTCACCTGATATTTACGAAGCTGAGGCGATATAATGAAAAAGACGCGAGGATGGCGATGAACGACAGGCCGACCGCAAGAATACTGCTTGCGGAAGACGACAATGACATGCGGCGCTTTCTGGTCAAGGCCTTGCAGCAGGCCGGTTTCTCGGTCACCTCCTTCGACAACGGGCTTTCCGCATACGATCAGCTACGGGTCGAGCCTTTCGAACTGCTGCTGACCGACATCGTAATGCCGGAGATGGACGGAATCGAACTGGCGCGCCGCGCCACCGAACTGGACCCTGACATCAAGGTGATGTTCATTACCGGTTTTGCCGCGGTCGCGCTCAACCCCGACAATCACGCCCCGCGCCAGGCGAAAATTCTGTCGAAGCCGTTTCACCTGCGCGACCTCGTTGCGGAGGTTCAGCGGATGCTGGCGGCCTGACTTTTTCGTTATCCGCAGGCTTCGCAGATGGCGGCGACGTGACGATCGTCGGTTCCGCAACAGCCGCCTAGAATCCGCAACGTCGGATGCGCTTCGCGTAGGCCGCGATAGCGGCGTCCGAGATCGACGGGATCGCCGGCGTCGAGCGTCTCCGATTCGTCGAGTTCGGCGTGGCTCTTCATTGAGGCGTTCGCCTTTACGCCGAAAAGCCGCTGCATCCAGGGTTCGCCCGCCACAAGCGCGTGCTCGAAATGAGTCGGATGGGCGCAGTTGATCATATAATAGGCTGGCGAGGCGTCGGTCTCGCGGTCCACTGTTTCAATCGCGTCGCGGAGCGTTCGGCCACCGACGAGCCTGCCGTCGGTTTCGACCGTGAATGAGATCGCGCAGGGCATGGCCCGCGAACGCGCCGCGCGGGCGACGCCGATCGCTTCTTCGATGTAATTCAACGTATAGGCCGCAACCATGTCGGCAGACGTTTGCGCGAAAGCTTCAATCTGCGGCGCGTGATATTCCTCTGCTTCCTCCGCGCTCATCTGGCCGACCGCGTAGCCGTCTCCGCGCGGGCCTATAACGCCGCTGATCACGATCGGCGCGGCGGGCGTTTCCCACTGCGCCCGAAGCGCTTCAAGAAGCTCAATCGATAGCGCGTCGATCCTCCGCAATGCGGCGGCGTCATAGCCGAGTTTGGCGCCCCAGTCGGGGTTCGCTCGCCAGGTTGCGCTGTCGAGCACAAGACCGCGCTCATGGCGGCGCGCGATGGCGAGATAGCGCTCGTAATAATCGCGCAGCCGGGCGCGGCCAGCTTCGCTGTCGAGCAAGACGAAGGAAGCGAAATGCGGCAGGTCCACGCCCTCGTGAAAAATGAGGGTGGTCTCCATCCCGCCGTCGCTCAAGAAAAGGCCCGGCTTGAGCTGGGGCAAATCACGTCGGTATTTCGCCATCTTCCACTCCGAATCGAGCGACGCGGGCCCCAAAGCGCGGGAGCGACCTTGCCCATTTCTCTTGGTTGCGCTATCAGCCCGACCAATTCGCTTGTTTATCCGGCGGACCCCGCGCCTTCAGGCGCCTGGGGTCTTCGCCGTTTCTATCGCAGGAAGGACGCGTCGCGATGAAAAAGGACATCCACCCGGATTACCATACGATCAAGGTCCTGATGACCGACGGCACGGAATATACGACCCGCTCCACCTGGGGCAAGGAAGGCGACACGCTGCATCTCGACATCGACCCCAAGACGCATCCGGCCTGGACTGGCGGGTCGACGCAGTTGCTCGATCGCGGCGGCCGCCTGTCGCGCTTCAACTCGCGCTTTGGCAATATGTCTTTCGGCAAGAAGTAAAACAAAAAGGCGGCCGGGTCGCGCCCTGCCGCCTTTCCAGTTAGTTGGCTCTGCTGTTGTTATTGCGCAAAGGCGTCGCGAAGTTTGGCGAGTTGCGCCTCCACGGGGCTCGGCATGACGACGGGCGCGGCTACCGCGGGCGTCTCGGTCGCGTAAATCAGCTGATCCAGATGGATGATCCGCGCTTGCAGGCGCAGCGAATGCAGCGAAAGATCGCGCAGCTTTAGCGGCAGGCGCTGAAACAACTCCGGCGCGGAGGCAAGCTCCTGCTGATGCAGCTTGACCCGATGCCGATCGCTCGCCGCCTGGGAGCGGGTCAGTTCGCCCTGATTGACGGCCCGTTGCAGCAACAGCCAGGACGCGATCTGCATCAGCCGAGTGGTCAGCCGCATGCTCTCGGCCGCATAAGCCAGCGCTTCGGCTCGAGGAAGCGCCTTCGCTTCCTCCCGCCCAGCGCCGTCGAGATAGGTCGCGGCCTCCTCAACAAGGCCCATGCCCTCTCGGAACATCACGCCGAAGGCTTCCGAACCCGCAAGCCTTTCAATGAAGGACACCGGCTCTCGAGTTTCGCCGGGACTGTCTTTGGCACGACCCATGTCACGTTCACGCAGATTTTCCAGGCTGGAGCGCCCGGCGGAGGATGCGCGAGAACATTAGCGCAAGCGGCGAAAGCGCGCGCGCTTAGCTTTTCTTTAACCTTAACGGTAAGAATTTAGCCCAAAATCCAGCACAAAAAGAGAGCCGCGCTGGCGGCTCTCAAGGCTTCTTGACAGGGAGGCATCAAGGACGAGTGGAGAAGAAGCCACTCGGACGTCCCCACCGAAGGGACACGTCAAGACTAAGGCCTATTTACTAATTTAAGGTTAACGCCGGCCGGGAGCCTGTCTCTTTCTTGTGCAGGAGACGAGGAATCCGCGCCCAAGGGGGAAGAAAGCGCCAAGCGCTCCGATGACG
>CAZCJY010000139.1:4799-7108 GCA_964498975.1 uncultured Methylocystis sp. | reverse complement strand
TCACCTCGATGCAGGAGAACACGTTGCACGGCTGGCGCATCGCCGACGGCAAGCATATGCGCATGGCCGGCTATCCGGGAAAGACGCGCAGCTTCTCCTGGTCGCATGACGGCAAATGGCTCGCGACCTCCGGCGCCGACGCCTGCATCATCTGGCCCTTTTCCGGCAAGGACGGGCCGATGGGCCAGGCCCCGCGCGAATGCGGCATATACAGCGCGCCCGTGACGCGCGTCGCTTTCCATCCCGGCGCGCTGGTCGTCGCGATAGGTTACGAGGACGGAATGCTGATGCTCGCGCGCATTTCCGACGGTTCGGAAGTGCTCGTGCGCCGCCCGGCGGAAGAAGCCAGGAACGCCCGCATCACCGCCCTCGCCTGGGACGCGAAAGGCGCGCGATTGGCGTTCGGCGCCGACAATGGCGATGCGGGCGTGCTGACGCTGCCGAAGGGGTGAGGGTAAGCAACGATCGTTGACGCGGATTTATGCAGGATTAAGACAAGCGCCTATCGAAACAATCTCCATTTGAGTTGAGGCATGCGGATGATTCCCTCGGAAGCCAAGAGCCTATTTCAAAATATTATCGTCCACGAAATGTTTGAAATGGATCGGACACTCGACAGCACCCAACAAGCCGCATTGAGGTCGATGGCATCACGAGGGCTAGGCCAATCTGGCAATGCCATGCGACACCTAACCGAAAATGCCACGAACTCCCTTAAAGCGCGGGCGCAGTTTATTCTTGGTCAGTTGCTGCGATGTATGGCGACGCATGGTGTTAAACTCGATGCAGAGGCGCTGACCGAAGCGCGGGCGCTCCTCGGGGATGCGATAAGTTTGCAGGCAACCGCCATACGTGACCGGCTTTTCGAGCAGCAGATTTTCGTTTCAGAAACGGCTGAACAAGCGAAACGTCAGATGCAAGCAGCGTTTGACCAAGAAGGACCGAGATTGATCGACAGACTAAGCGCGGAACTCAAACTTGCCGCGGCTGCTCAAGGAACTCCATCACAGGGTTCCCCGAGTTTCACTTTTTTTGGTCCCGTCGGACTCGTTCAAACGGGGGATGGAAACCAAGCGACAGTTCAGCAACATTTGGACGCTAACGTTAGATACGAGATCACGTCCGCGTTGCAACTTTTCTTGGACAAGTTGAATAACTCAGAAACCGACTCTCTCCACAATCGGGCAGAGTTACGAGAATTGATTATTGATGCGAAAGCCGAGGCGGAGAAACCGGATCCTAACAGCCTTAAGCTTGGTTCAAGTTTAAGGACAATTGCGGAGACAACAAAATTTGTGGGATCGCTTGGTCCGGCTTATCAAGTCCTGAAGCCCCTATTGAGTTATCTTGGGATACATCTCCCATAGGAGCGCTCGCAACGTCCCACGTCCTGCCCGCGTTTGTCGCCCGCATCGACGCCGTGACGCGCGAAATCCGTTATAGAAAATCGTGCGAGCTCGCCGTCATGGCCGGGCCAAGCCCGGCCATGACGGCGGATAGGTGACGCATTTGCACAAAAAAATCCCCCGCCTCCTTTCGATCGCCGGCTCGGACCCTTCCGGCGGCGCGGGCGTTCAGGGGGATTTGAAAACCTTTTCGGCCTTCGGCTGCTACGGCATGGCGGCGATCACCGCGCTCACCGCGCAGAACACGCGCGGCGTAACGGCCGCCTACCCCTTCGCGCCCGACATCGTCGCGTCGCAGATCGAAGCGGTCATGTCCGACATTACGCCGGACGCAATCAAGATCGGCATGGTCGCGACGCCCGATATCGCCAAGGCGATTGCAGAGACGCTCGCAAGATACGACGCGCGCAATATCGTGCTCGATCCGGTGCTGGTTCCAACCCAGGGCGTCAGCCTCGCCTCCGCCGGGTTGGAGACGGCGCTGGTCGCAACGCTCCTGCCGCTGGCGCGACTCGTCACGCCCAATCTTCATGAGGCGAGCGCGCTCACCAAGACGCCGCTCGCTCAAACAGTGGAAGAAATGTCGGCGCAGGGGCGCCTGCTCTGTGAAGCCGGTGCGCGCGCCGTGCTGGTGAAGGGCGGCGATCTTGCGGGCGATCCCTTCGACGTGCTGGTGGAAGGCGGCGAGACTCGCGTGTTTCACGGTCGCCGCATCGCCACGCGCCATACGCATGGAACGGGCTGCGCGCTTTCTTCCGCCATCGCCTGCGAACTCGCCAAGGGCGCGCCGCTCATCGACGCCGTCGCCGCCGCGAAAGTCTGGCTCGAGGGCGCGCTGGAAGCCGCCGAGACGCTGAATTTGAGTGATGGGCGCGGCCCGCCGCATCATTTTTTTTCACTGTG
>CAZCJY010000139.1:0-4789 GCA_964498975.1 uncultured Methylocystis sp. | reverse complement strand
CGCACATCGTCTTGCGGGGATGTCCTTTCGGCGTCAGGCCCCCTGCCGGCCGTTCATCGCGGATTTCCTTTGTGCGAAGGCGCGTCTCGTCGTCGAGGTCGACGGCGCCACGCACTCGAGCGAAGAAGAAATCGCATATGACAAGGAACGCGACGCCTGGTTCGCCATGAATGGCTACCGTGTGCTGCGCGTAACGAATGACGATGTGTATCGTCGTCTCGACGGCGTGTGCGAGACGATTCTTGCTTGGGTTGAGGGGAGAGATTAGGGAATTGCCCCCTCCCCCGCTTCGCGGGAGAGGGGGCTATCACCCCGATAGCGCCGCCTTCACCGCGGCGCTCGCCTTGGCGAAATCCATGCGGCCTGTGTATTTCGCCTTGAGCGAAGCCACGACCTTACCCATGTCCTTGATCGAAACGGCGCCGACCTCGGCGATCGCGGCCTTCACGGCCTCGGCGACCTCGGCCTCGGAGAGCTGCTGCGGGAGATAGGCGGAGATCACCGCGATCTCGCCGCGCTCCTTGGCGGCTAAGTCCTCGCGGCCGGCTTTTTCATAGATTTCAAGCGATTCCTGGCGGCTCTTGATCATTTTCTGCAGCAGCGCCAGCACGTCGTCCGCGGAAAGCGTCTTGCCGGTCCCGCGCGCCTCGATGTCCTTGTCCTTGAGCGCCGCGTTGATGAGCCGCAGCGCGTCCACCTTGGCGCGCTCGCCCGCCTTCATCGCCGTCTTGAGGTCTTCCGCAATCTTCTCGCGCATAGGGTTTCCATTTCAGGATCGGATGGATTACATCCACCGCCAATGCCGCCGCGTCATGCCCGCGCTCGTCGCGGGCATCCACGCCGGGCTGCGGCGCGTGGATGGCCGGGTCAAGCCCGGCCATGACGCGCGGAGGGTGTGCTGTCAAGGGCGGCGGCGCCACAGGATTTGGGACGCAGATGACCCTCGATCAAGACAATGGCTGGACGAAGCCGGTTCACACCGGCCTCCTCGTGCTCGCGAGCGGCGAGACGATCGAAGGCTATGGGCTCGGCGCCGTGGGCGAGGCCGTCGGCGAAGTCTGCTTCAACACCGCCATGACCGGCTATCAGGAAATCCTGACGGACCCCTCTTACGCCGCGCAGATCGTCACCTTCACCTTTCCGCATATCGGCAATGTCGGGACGAATGAGGAAGATGTCGAGACCGTCGATCTCGCCCATAGCGCCGGGGCGGTCGGCGCCGTTTTCGGCGCGCCGGTGACGGACCCCTCGAACTTCCGCGCGCAGGAGCCGCTGACCAAATGGCTTGCCGCGCGCGGGATCGTCGCGCTCTGCGGGATCGACACGCGCGCGCTGACGACGCTGATCCGCGAGCGCGGCATGCAAAACGCCGTCATCGCCCATGCGCCGAACGGCGTTTTCGACATCGCCGCCTTGCGCGCCAAAGCCGCCGCCTGGCCCGGCATCGACGGGATGGACCTCGTGCCAAGCGTCGGCGCCAAGGCGCGCTACGATTGGCGCGAGACGACGTGGCGGCTTGGCGGCGGCTATGGCGCGCGTGAGAGCGCGCCCAAATATCGCGTCGTCGCCGTCGACTATGGCGTGAAGCGCAATATTCTGCGGCTCCTCGCCGAACAGGGCTGCGAAGTGATCGTCGCGCCGGCGACCGCGACGAGCGCGGAGATTATGGCGCTGAAGCCCGACGGCGTGTTTCTCTCGAACGGACCGGGCGATCCGGCCGAGACGGGTAAATACGCCGCGCCCGTCATCCGCGATCTGCTTGCCGCGAAAGTCCCGACCTTCGGCATTTGTCTCGGCCATCAGATGATGGCGCTGGCGGTGGGCGCAAAGACGCGGAAAATGCCGCAGGGCCATCATGGCGCCAATCACCCGGTGAAGGATTTCACCACCGGCAAGGTCGAAATCGTTTCGATGAATCATGGCTTCGCGGTCGATCGCGACAGCCTGCCGGAAAACGCCGTCGAGACGCATCGCTCGTTGTTTGATGGGTCCAATTGCGGCATCGCGCTCACCGACCGCCCGGCCTTCTCGGTGCAGCATCACCCGGAAGCCTCGCCCGGCCCGCAGGACAGCCATTATCTCTTCCGCCGTTTCGTCGAGATGATGGAGAAGGCGAAAGCCAAAGCGGCCTAATTGCCGTCATTCCCGACGCTCGCGCAGCGAGCGATCGGGAATCCAGAGCAAGGTCACTAACTCGTATGAATCTGGATTCCCGGTCGGACCTACGGTCCGCCGGGAATGACAGTGGTTCACCCTGCGCCGCACGCCGGCACGAGCGCGTCGAAGCTCTTCTCCTTCGTCACGAGCGTGCGCAGATCGACATTCTTCAATACTGTCAGATAGGGGCCGCCAGCCTGCGTGCGCAAAAAGGTCGTCATCAACACAGGCCCGTCCGGGAGTTCGCCGCGACGACAGGCTTCGGCTCCGACGCCAAAGGAGCCATGCGACTTGCCGCCGCCACGCGCCTTCTCTTCGATCGCCTGCGCCTGCAGCGCCTTGATCTTGGGAATGTCGGCGGGATCGACGCGAAAAGCGTGGATGCGCATTCCTGGCTTTTTCTCTCCCGCGAGCGGCGAGAGATCGGCCGCCTCCGTTGTCTGCTTTAGGATAAACTTCGCCTCATGAGCCTCGCCGCCGTCGCGGCGCCAGCCGATATTCAAGGTGACGCCGCCGGGCTGCGGCTCCAGCGTCTCGGGGATGCGGATAGCCGCGCGCAGTTGAGCGGGATCGACGGTCGTGGCGTCGAAGCTGCGGAGCGCCCACATTGTCGAGACAGGCATGTGGCCGCAGCCCGCGAGCGCGGCGCAGAGCAGAGAGAGCAACAGGAGACGGGGAGTCATTTCCACCTCGTTTTAGCATTATTTTTTAATGTTTGCCATTAAATTTTTTATGTGTCAATTGTAGCTCGCCTAGAAGGAGATTGACGGCATGAACGCGTCGCGCGCCTTCAAGATCGCTGGAATCTGGACCTCGGCGCTCGCTTTCGCCGTCGCGCTCGCTTTCGCGATCCGGCCGCCGTTGCGTCACGCGGTCGCCGCGCTGCTGAACGATCCCACAAATCTTCCGGCGCTCATCGGCGGTGCGCGCGTCCATTACGAGCCAAGCGCGCAGGCCTGCGCCGAGACCGTCGCCGATATGGCGCCCCGCGCCGTCGCGCGCATCGAAGCGGCGCATGGGCGCCCCTTCGCGCAGGCGCCAATCGTCGGCGTCTACGCGTCTTACGAGAATTATGCGCGCGCGAATGGCATGGGCGATCCCGGCATCGCGGCGGTGACGCGCGCCGGCGCCGCGCTGCTGTCGCCGACGCTCTGCGGAAAGGAGCGCGATCGTCTCGAAGGCGTGGTGACGCATGAACTGTCGCATGTGCATTTTTCCGGCTGGCGGCCGATCGGCGCGCCGCGGCCGCCGCAATGGTTCACTGAAGGTCTCGCGGTGATGGCGTCTCAAGGCGGCGGCGCCGAGGGCGTGAGCGAGGCTGAGGCCGCGCAGGCGATCCGCAAAGGCTACCGGGTCGTGCTCGACGGGCGGCGCTGGATCGACTTCGCCGCGCTCGGCTTCGAACGCGAGCCGCCGCGCAATCTGGCGCAGGATGCGCTCACCCAGCGCCAGCGCCTCGCCTATCGGCAGGCCGGTATGTTTATCGGCTGGCTGCGCGGGCGGGACGAGGCGGCGTTCTTGCGGCTGCTGCGCGCGCTCGAAACCGGCGAAGCTTTCGACGAGTCATTCGAGTCCGCCTTCGGCGAAAACGCGCCGCGGCTCTGGCGCCGCTTCGTTTCCTCTCTCTCACAGCAATCGAGCGCAATGGAGAAAGAATGATGATCGAGTCGCTTCCGCTTTCCGCCGCCCCGTCGGACGATCCGAAATATGACGCTTTGCGCGGGCGCATCGGCTGGCTCTGCCAACTGTTGCGCTTCGCCGCCGCCGCCTATGGCGTGTGGACCTTCGCGACGATCGCCTATTTCTGGAGCGACGAGTCGCTCGTCGTCGGGCGGTTCAGCGCGCTCGGCGTGGATGTCGCCGGCGCGAGCGCGGCGCAACGTCTCGCGGCCTTCGGCGTCAGCTTCGTCATCTGGCTGCTGCTTGTCGCCGCCTGCTACAGCGGCTGGCGTTTATTCTCGATTTATCTCGCGGGGCGCATCTTCACGGCCGACGCCGCGACCTGGCTGCGTCGCCTCGCGCTTTTCGGCCTCCTCGCCGCGCTTATCGACATCGCCACGCGGCCGCTGATCTCAATCATCCTCACAGCCCATAAGGAAGCTGGCCAGCATATGGTTTCGGTCTTCGTCCGGCCCGAGGATCTTTCCACGCTGCTGCTGCTCGCGACGCTGCTGGCGCTCGCGCATATCCAGAAAACGGCCGCCGAGATCGCCAACGAACATGCGCAGTTCGTCTGATGCCGATTATCGTCAATCTCGACGTGATGCTCGCCAAACGCAAGATGCGCTCGCGCGACCTCGCCGCGCAGATCGGCATCGCCGAGCAAAACGTCAGCCTCTTGAAATCCGGCAAGGTGAAAGGCGTGCGCTTCGATACGCTGGAGAAAATCTGCGAGATTCTCGACTGTCAGCCTGGCGACATATTGGAGTATCGACGAAACGACGCTGCCGGCTAATCCTGAAAGACCTCACGAAGGGTCGCCAGGGTAGTCGCGAGCGTAGAGTCTGACGCTCTGCCCAAGCGCTTGACGAGCCGCTGCTTGTCGATCGCGCGAATTTGATCCAGCAGCACGAGTCCGCGCTTGCCCTTGAAAGTCAGAGCGACGCGAAAGCCGGCGGCGCGGCTTCCCGTC
>CAZCJY010000138.1:0-7121 GCA_964498975.1 uncultured Methylocystis sp. | reverse complement strand
CCTTCCTGCATGCGCTCGTCTCCAAGGACGACAACATCCCCTCGCAGCAGGGCAGCGATCTATTGGGCGCGCCGCGCAGGGTCTACAACTTCTCCGTCAATTACACATTCGACTCGGGCGACCTCAAAGGGCTCGAACTCGGCGCCAGCTACTACTACGCCAGCCGCGTCGAGGCGACGCTGCCCAACACCTATGGCTTCACCCTCGCGCCCCAGCAGATGCTCGGCGCCGCGCTCGCCTATAGCTTCAACGACAATCTCAAGCTCGAAATCAACGCCGCAAATCTCACCAACCAAACAAACTTCACCTCAAACGGCGCCCTCTATCACGGCGAGCCAACGACCATTGCCGCGAGCCTGACATATAAATATTGAGGTCGGCCAGCGTAGCGACCATAACCAGCAGCATATTTTTCTATGATTCCTGGTGGGGTAATAATTTCAGCAGTCCTCTGGGTTTATCGATATGTCAGCAAGAATTGCGCCCTTATCGTCTCTCAACGCATAGGTCACAGTCGTGCCGTTCGCGCGACGATCCGGCATGGCCCAGCAAACACGCTCGTTCAGCTGCTTTCTCAGTTCGCTGAGCTTGTTCGAATTGGCCGCCATGTTTCGAGCCGCGTCATCGTCGACGATCGTATAGTTATAATTGAACGAATTACCTGGACCCACGGTGACTTTATCCAACCGGACGCCCTCGCTGACCATCTCGGGGAGCGTCGCGTTCAGCTCTGCCGCTTCACGCTCCAAAGTGGCGGATAAAACCTCAGGGTCTTCAGGGAAAATCACCGCGGTCTTATAATATCTCGCTAAAAGAAAAGGCGCCGCCAGCGCGACTGCATAGGCGATCACGCGCAGCGCAGTTTTCGCTGTCGGCATTTTTGCGTTTTCTTCGGCGTCCATCCTGCAATTCCCAAACAGCTAGATCCTAAACCTGATCTTGTCTCCTTTTGGCTTTTTGTGCAATGCAGCGGCGCGCCTCTGTATAAAAACGCATTAAGACTAAAGCCGGGGCCTCACTTCGGTTTTCCCGATGAAGCCTTCATCCTTCAACTCAACGCCGGTCAATTTTCGGCGACGCGCCGCACAGCAGAGAGAAAACAATCTTTGTGCGGCTTCGGAATAGCTCATTCCTTGCGTTCGAATATTCGAGAGACAATTGCGTTCCGCGTCGGTCCGGCCGACGCGCGGGGCGAATGTGAGGTAGGCGCCAAGACTATCGGGCGAGGAAAGACCCGGTCGTTCCCCAATCAGCATTGCCACCAGTCCCGCGCCAAGAATTTCGCCAATTTCATCGCCGATCGCGACGCGACCTCGTTCGACCACGACGATTGGAGCAAGCGTCCATGCATCGTCTCGAAAAGCTGGCAAAGTCGCGTCCAGCAGAGCCACCGCGTGAGACGCGATGGCCCGCGCGGACAGGCCATCGGCGATGACGAAGGCGATGTCATAGGCGCCGGCGAAAGGCGCCAAGCGAGAACGGGACGCGCCATCGAGCCTTCGGCCGAGATCGGGTCGCAGCAGATAGCTGCGATGATCCGGCGCTGCGCTCTCCATGCAAATGGTCGTGACCCCGCGCGATCGCAGAGCGTCGACGAGCGACTCGACGTCCATGCGTTCGCCGACGGCGTCGCGCGCCTCCGCGTGATCCAGCTGGAATCGCAGATTGGCTTGCGTCGTCAATCCCGTGCCGGCCCGGGGAAGAAAAATCCGCGCCGGAGTCGCGGCGCGCAGCGCCGCAAATCTCGCATGGGCGTCAGGAAGGTCGCCAGTCATGGTTCACGCCTTCGCGAGAAGCTGCGAAAACGAGGTGGGCGGCGTCTGTAGCCTCAGCAGCCCGTCTTCGTCCATCACGCCCATATTTCTCAGCCATTGGGCAAATTCCGGCGCGGGCGCAAGACCGAGCATGCGCCGAACGGTGGCGACATCATGATAGGACGTGCTCTGATAATTGAGCATGACGTCGTCGGCGCCGGGAACGCCCATGACATAAGTGACGCCGGCGACCGCGAGCAGCGTCAACAGATCGTCGATGTCATTCTGATCCGCTTCGGCGTGATTGGTGTAGCAGGCGTCGCACCCCATTGGCAGGCCAAGGAGCTTGCCGCAAAAATGGTCCTCGAGAGCGGCGCGAATAATCTGCTTGCCGTCGAAAAGATATTCGGGGCCGATGAATCCGACGACAGTATTGACCAGCAGTGGTCGGAAGGCGCGCGCGACCCCGTAAGCGCGCGCCTCAAGCGTTTGTTGATCGCAGCCATGATGCGCGCCGGCCGACAATGCGCTGCCCTGACCGGTTTCGAAATACATGACATTATCGCCGATCGTTCCGCGCCGCAGAGCGAGCGCCGCCTCGTGAGATTCTCGCAGCAAGGCGAGGTCGATCCCGAAGCTTCGATTTGCAGCCTGCGTTCCCCCGATTGATTGGAAAACCAGATCGACGGGCGCGCCGCGTTCGATAAGTTGCAGCGTTGTCGTTACATGAGCGAGCACGCAGGACTGCGTCGGAATGTTCAGCGTCTCGCGCAGCTCGTCGATCAGTCTTAGCAACTCATAACATCGATCGGGACTGTCCGAGACAGGATTGATTCCGATCACCGCGTCGCCATTGCCCAGCAACAGGCCGTCGATGACGCTCGCGAGAATTCCTTTGGGGTCGTCTGTCGGATGGTTCGGCTGAATGCGCGACGACAGTCGGCCCGGCAGTCCGAGCGTGTCGCGAAATCGCGTCGTTACGCGGCATTTTGCGGCGATCGCCACAAGGTCCTGATTGCGCGAAAGCTTGGCTGCCGCAGCGACCATTTCCGGAGTCAGGCCGGGAGCAAGGGCGGCGAGCGCTTCGCTCGTCGCGGCGTCCGACAACAGCCAGTCTCGCAACCCACCGACCGTGAGACTCGCGACTGGCGCGAAAGCGCGGCTATCATGCATGTCGATAATGAGCCGCGTCACCTCATCGTCTTTATAGGGAATGAGAACTTCCGTAAGGAAGGTCGACAGGGGCAGGTCTGCGAGAGCCATCTGCGCCGCGACGCGCTCAGCCGCGCTTTGCGCCGCGACGCCCGCGAGACAATCGCCGGAGCGCAAAGGCGTCGCTTTCGCCATTAAGGTCTTGAGGTCCCCAAATGTGTAGCGTGTTCCGCGAACCGTTGTCTTATACATGGACATGCCGGTGAAGGGCCGAGAAAATCGCAGCGCATTAAAACTAGGCCACTGCGACAGTCCTGTCACGGCTTGAGGAAATTCCAGCCCTTCGCTGCATCGCCTCTAGCGCATGACGTTGCGCCGCTCTAGTCTATTGAATCGGCGCGACAAGAGCAGCCCAATATGACGATCCGAGCATCCGATCCAGAGACGATCATCCGCGCTCTTCCGATCTGGAACGGCAGGATCGACATTCAGCCTTTGGCCGGCGGCATTACCAATAAGAACTATCTGGTGGCCGACGGCGGGCGGCGGGCCGTCGTTCGTCTTGGCGACGACATACCGATCCATGGCGTTATGCGTTTCAATGAGCTCGCGGCGACACAGGCCGCGAGCGCGGCAGGCATCTCGCCAAAAGTCCTTTATGCCGCGCCATCTGTGCTTGTGATCGACTATATTTCGGGGCGCAGCTACGGCCCCGCCGATGTGCGGGCCGATCGGGAGCGTTGCGTCGCCCTGACGAAACGCGTGCATCGCGAAATGGCCCTGCATTTGCGGGGGCCGACGCTTTCCTTCAACGTCTTCCACATCATTCGAGACTACACCCATACGCTGATCGAGGACCGCAGCCGCATGTCGGCGCAGACGGCGCGCTTTCTAGGCGCCTCGGCGATGTTGGAGCGCGCGGTCGGCGCAATTGATCTTGTCTTTTGTCACAATGATCTGCTTGCCGCGAACTTCCTCGACGACGGGACGCGGCTTTGGCTCGTGGATTGGGATTATGCGGGCTGGAATACGCCTTTGTTCGATCTCGGCGGCCTGTCTTCCAATAACGGCTTCGACAATGACGAGAACGAGGCGATGCTGGCGGCTTACTTCGAGGCGCCGATCACGGACGCGTTACGTCGCCGGTTTCGCGCCATGCTGTGCGCATCGCTGTTGCGTGAGGCGATGTGGAGCATGGTGTCGGAGAGCCGCTCGACGATTGATTTCGACTATGTCGCCTATTCGGACGAAAATCTGCGGCGCTTCGACGCCGCTTTCGCCGCCTTTGAGGAAATGGAACGAACATGACCGAGCTACCGCAGAGCGCGCAGGCGATTATTGTCGGCGGCGGAATTATCGGCTGCTCGGTCGCCTATCATCTCGCCAAACGCGGCGTCGAAGTCTTGCTGCTCGAACGTCACCAGCTTACGTCGGGCTCGACATGGCACGCCGCCGGCCTCGTCGGACAATTGCGAACCAGCGCCAATATCACGCGACTGCTCGGCTATTCGGTCGAGCTATACGAAAAGCTTGAAGCGGAGACGGGCTATTCCACCGGTTGGAAGCGCAACGGCGGCCTGCGTCTCGCGTGCAATGCGGATCGCTGGATCGAGGTGAAGCGGCAGGCGACGACGGCGCGCAGTTTCGGGCTCGAAATGCAGTTGCTGAGCCCCAAGGAAGCGCAGGCGTTGTGGCCGCTGATGAATGTCGACGATGTGGTCGGCGCGGCTTTTCTGCCGACCGACGGGCAGGCCAATCCGTCGGACATCACTCAGGCGCTCGCCAAGGGCGCGCGTCTTGCCGGCGCAAAATTCGTCGAGAATGTCGCTGTCAAAGATGTCGTCGTCGAAGACGGGCGCGTCAAAGGCGTGATCACCGAGCAAGGCCGCGTCGCTTGCGAGAAGCTGGTCCTCTGCTGCGGGCTTTGGACGCAGCGCCTCGCCGCCCGCGCCGGCGTCACGGTCCCTCTCGCGCCGGTGCATCATCAATATATTCTGACAGAACCGCTCGAGGGCGTGACCAGCGCGCTGCCGACGCTACGTGATCCGGATCGCCTCACCTATTATAAGGAGGAGGTCGGCGGTCTCGTGATGGGCGGTTATGAACCCAACCCCATTCCCTGGAGCGACGCAGCGGTTCCGGAGGACTTCGCCTTTCGGCTTCTGACGGACGATTGGGATCACTTCGAGCCGATCATGGAACTGGCGCTGGGGCGCGTCCCGTCGCTCGCGACCGCCGGGATCAAACAGATGATCAACGGCCTCGAAAGCTTCACGCCCGACGGCAATTGGATGATCGGCGAAGCGCCAGAGGTCCGCAATCTTTTTGTTGGCGCCGGCTTCAACGCCTTCGGCATCGCTTCGGCCGGCGGCGCCGGCATGGCGCTTGCCGAATGGGCGGCGGACGGCGAGCCGCCATTCGATCTGTGGCCCGTGGACATCCGCCGCTTCGGCGCCAATCACAAAGACCCCGCCTGGGTGCGCACACGCACGCTGGAGGCCTATGCGCGACATTATTCAGTCGCCTGGCCGTCTGAAGAGTATCTATCGGGTCGGCCGCTTCGCCGCTCGCCGCTCTATGATCGGCTGAAATCAAAGGGCGCCTGCTTTGGCGAGAAAATGGGCTTCGAGCGCCCCAACTGGTTCGCCGACCTGAACGCTGGAGAAGCGCCGCGGGATTTCTATTCCTTTGGCAAGCCTGGTTGGTTCGAAGCGGTCGGGCGCGAACATCGCGCCTGCCGGGACGCCGTCGCGGTGTTCGATCAGACGAGCTTCGCCAAGGCGCTTCTCGTCGGGCGCGACGCCGAGGCGGCGCTATCCTGGATCGCGGCGAATAATGTGACCAAGCCGCCTGGCGCCGTGACCTATACGCAGATGCTGAACCACAAGGGCGGCATTGAATGCGATTTGACGATTACGCGCCTTAGCCATGACCGCTTTTACGTCGTTACCGGCACCGGCTTCGCCACTCATGATTTCGATTGGATCAGACGGTCCGTTCCCGAGGGCATGAATGCAACGCTTGTCGACGTGACCTCCGTCAATTCGGTCCTTGCTCTGATGGGACCCCGCGCGCGCGAGGTTTTGCAGTCGTGCTGCGATGACGATGTTTCGAATGAGGCGTTTCCATTCATGATGGCGCGTGAAATCCGCTTGGCGGGCGCTCCCGTGCTGGCGATCCGCGTCACTTACGTCGGGGAGCTTGGTTGGGAGCTTCACATTCCAGTCGAATTTGCCATGTCGGTTTACGATCGGCTGAGCGAGGCCGGTGCGTCTTTCGGTCTCGCCAACGCCGGCTATCGCGCCATCGAATCGCTGCGTCTCGAGAAAGGCTACCGCGCCTGGGGCGCCGACATCGGGCCGGATCACACGCCGCTAATGGCTGGGCTTGGTTGGGCGGTCAAGCTTAAATCCGGCTCCCCGTTTCAGGGGCGCGAAGCGCTCGAGAGCGCCGCGTCGGCGCCATTGCCGCGGCTCCTCGTCGGCTTTGTCGTCGACGATCCAGACATTACGCTGCTTGGCCGCGAGACGATCTATCGCGACGGCGAGCGCGTCGGCTGGCTCACGAGCGGCGGCTTCGGCTATTCCGTCGGAAAGCCGATCGGCTATGGCTATGTCCGCAATGTCAACGGCGTCGACCGCGACTTTGTGCTGAGCGGGACATATGAACTGGACGTCGCCGGGGAACGCGTGCTCGCTCACCCATCCCTGACGCCCTTTTACGATCCGTCAGGCGAGCGCGTCCGCGCTTAGCGCGGGAATGGAACGGCTTGATATCGGAACCGGCGGCGCAGGCGCCATGTCTCGCTTCAAAGGTCAAACAGGCCTTGCCGCGGCGGTCGCTATGAACAGTATTTTCGATAAAAAGCGCCCACCGGGCTTTGGCGATGACGCCTCCGCCCGCTGGGCGCTGTGCGCGATGAAAATTGTCGTCAGCAAAACTCGATCAGATTTCCGCCGATTCGTAGCTGGTGATTTCCATGCCGACGCAAATTTCGACGATCTGTGGCGAAGTCCAGGCCATGCGCATCTCCCTTCTTTGCGGCGGCCGCGTCCTAGCAGACGCAACACCGCCAGCATTCTTATGCTTAGACGATTACACTTGGATGTCCGTCGATGCAGCATGAAATTTACGCACAGCGTATTGCCTGTTTTTCCCGTCTGTTCGCGGAGGATGCGCGTTACGTCGCGCTCGCCTTTTTTAGAGGCGCCGGCA
>CAZCJY010000137.1:0-7149 GCA_964498975.1 uncultured Methylocystis sp. | reverse complement strand
TTATACGCAAATGGCGCGCCCAAGGGGATTCGAACCCCTGTTTTCGCCGTGAAAGAGGGATAACCCGCACTTTCACGAACATCAGCGAACATAGAGGCGCGTTGTATCCCTTGTTAAATGTGCTGTTGACGGCCTTGCGCATTCGCCGACGTTCGCATACGTATATTGGGCACGAGTTGGGCACGCACCCGATTTCGCCGTCCGAAGGCGCTTCGCATGGCCAGAACAGTCCGAGGCACGAACCTCGAAACCAGGGCGGCTCGCCTGCGGCTCACGCCGCGCCGCAAGCCCTATTGGCGCGTGCTGGAAACCGGGCTGCATCTCGGCTACCGCCGGACAAAGGAAGGCGGCGGCTCATGGGTCGCCCGCCGCTTTGTTGGCGAAGGGCGCTATAACGAGACCAAGGTCGGAACGGCGGACGACTTGCAGGATGCCGACGGCGTTGTCTTGCAATCTTTCAAACAGGCGCAGGAAGCGGCGCGCGCATGGTGGCGTATCGAGGAGCGCAAGGAACTCGGCCATGCGCCAGACGACGGTCCTTACACTGTCGCTAAGGTGCTCGACGCCTATTTCGCCGAGCGCGAGCGGAGGGGCTCCAAGGGGCTGTCCAAGGACAGGGCCGCCGCCAATGCCCGCATTCGCCCCGAGCTCGGCGAGGTCGAGATTTCAAAGCTCACCACGAAACGGCTCCGCGACTGGCAGGCCGGACTCGCAACCTCGCCCAAACTCGCCCGCACCGGCCGATCGACGAAGAAGCGCCGAAAGCCTGTCGCGATCGATCCAAAAGACGCGGACGCCGTGCGCTCCCGGCGCTCTACCGCTAACCGAACGCTCACCGTCCTCAAGGCTGCGCTCAATCATGCCTTCCAGGAGGGGCGCGTCATCAGCGACGACCCATGGCGCAAGGTGAAGCCTTTCCGCGAGGCCGACGCGCCGGTTGTGCGCTTCCTATCAGAGGGCGAATGCAAGCGGATTGTGAACGCCTGTGACGGCGCTTTCCGTGATCTTGTCCGCGCCGCGCTGCTTACGGGCTGCCGCTATGGCGAACTGACCCGGATGCGCGCCAGCGACTTCAGCACCGAGGGCGGAACGATCACCGTCCGAGAATCAAAGTCGGGTAAGCCCCGCCACATCGCATTGACTGATGATGGGCAACAGCTTTTCGCGAACCTCACCGCCGGCAAAGCGGCGCGCGATCCGGTCTTCGTCCGTGATGATGGCGAGACATGGGGGCCGTCGCATCAACAGCGCCCGCTCGAAGCGGCAAGCAAGCGCGCTAAGATCGAACCGGCCGCCACATTCCATATTCTTCGCCATACCTATGCGTCATCGCTCGCCATGAAGGGCGTTCCCATGGGCGTCATCGCCGCGCAACTCGGGCACGCCGACACCCGCATGACGGAAAAGCACTACGCCCACCTGTCGCCGAATTATGTCGCCGAGACGGTGCGCGCCGCGCTCCCCGCGCTTGGGATTGTGGACAAGTCGAACGTTGCTGCGATTAGGGCAGGATCGAAGGCATAATGAACGCGTGGGGATAGGGCGACGGCCCGACAAGCGAGTAAAGCCCACTCATTTCCCTGCGCTCACTGGGCTTCGCGAGGGCTCGCGGATGGACCGGAAAAGGTCAGAGAGATATGTCGCTCTAAACGAATTGATATGCGAGTTGGCATATGGGCGGAAAATGACCTATGCCGAAATGACTGTTTATGAACGTGAAAACAATTGCGTTCCGGCATACTCCAAGAGGCGCGACCCGCTGGTAGAGTTGGTGCCTGTTTCCTATGCTGGCGGGATTACCTATGGTTACTCTGAAGATGTCGTAAGGACCGACGAGGCATTGCGGTCGCCGGCGTATTGCGAGGCTCGCGATTTCATTTTTGAGCATGCCGAAGCTGGCTCTGTCTGCATATTGGCCAGGAGCCCAAAAGAAAAAGAAGGCGACGGCGACATTACCTCGATCCCTGCGATCTACAGACAGATTCCAAGAGAGGCGTTCATTGCAGAACATTTATTTGCGCCTGATGAGCCCCCGGCCATCTGGCCCAAGGAAGGCTGCTTGGCTGTCGATGCAGAATGGTATTACCCGAAGTTGTTGGCGGGCGAGGCGGACAAGCTCGTGCGCGAGTGGCGATCTGGCGGAGCTACGAAAAGAACGGGCGGGAGACCTACAGTGGTGGACTGGACCATGGTGCAACAGAAAGCGCATTGGTTGATGGAGCACAATGGAGATTTCAATCAAGTCGACCCTGACTGGAATGTGCAGGCGAAGCTCGAAGTGCGGCTGCTGGAATATTGCTCCAACACATTTGGAAAAGAGCCCTCAATGTCCGCTCTCCGCGCGAGAATTCCATCTTGGCTTGCTGAATGGCGATTAAGCAGAGATCAGGTCAGAAACTAGGCTTCTGACCATTTCTGACCATTTCTGACCAATTCGGCCGACACAGCCGCGATATCTCGTCATTTTTCTCCGCATCTGCCCATGGTTGGGCGTTTTCGGAGAAGCAAAATGGCGGAATCGGAAATTAATCCAACGCTGGCCTACACCGTCGAGATGGCGGCGAAGGCGGCGACGGTTGGTAGAACCTCAATCTATGAAGCCATCAACTCAGGCGCCCTGAAGGCCAAAAAAATCGGCAGGCGCACCCTCATTCTCGACCAAGATTTGCGCGCATGGCTCGCATCGCTCTCGTCTATGACGGATGCGGCGTGATCAATGGTCCAAGAAAAAATGAGCCCGCCGGTGGCGACCGGCGTGACTCGAAATGCGCTTTCATGCTGGCTCGCTGAAAAGCATTCCGAGATTACATCGCCTTCGTTTGCAATTCAAGAACGACGTGCTCGGTGGCTCGCCCATCGTTACGCATTGCCGTTGTCGATGGCGCACGCCATCGCATCCCTCGCTTTTGGGGAGGCTCGGCCATGAGTGCGGTAGCACAAGACGCGGTCCAACGCAGCGACGCCCTGCATGAATCCCTTCTTCGCGACTATATCGCCGAGAACCTCATGCAATTCGAGTCGCTTGCGATCAGCGCCCGGGAAGCGCTCTGGCGGGACAATCTATCCCTCACGTCAATCCATATCGATCAACTTCGGCTGGTCGGCCGCGAGATCGTCCGCAGCTTTCAGGAGCTTCAAGAGATCGGGGGCGCATTATGAGCGCGCTTCCTCTGAATCCCGCGCTCGCCGCAGAAGCCCTGCGCGAATACCGCGCCGAGCGTGATAGGACTGAAGCCGCAGTCGCACCGCAAAAGGCCGTGGCCTTTAGCGCCGAAGATACCGAGGTCGATCGGCTCGCCGAACTCGATCCGATCGCATATGACCGCGAGCGGGAGGCAGCAGCTGAAAGCTTGGGCTGTCGCGTTTCGACTCTCGACAAGCTGGTGGCGGCTCGCCGATCCGACTGCGCCGCGTCGCAGGCTATCGCTCTTTGCTCCGACATCGAGCCATGCGCTGAACCTGTGGACAATGCCGAGCTTCTCAACGCTGTACGGGCGACGATCGCCCGCTTTATCGTATGCGAGCCGGCCACCGCGACCGCAGCGACGTTGTGGATCGCGTTCACCTGGATTGTCGACCACGCGCAGGTGGCGCCGCTGGCGATTATCACCGCTCCGGAGAAGGGATGCGGCAAAACTCAGCTCCTCGATGTAATCGGACGCTTGTCGCGACGCCCGCTCTTCGCATCGAATATCACCCCGCCGGCGACTTTCCGGGTAATAGAGGCGAAGTCGCCGACGCTACTGATCGACGAGGCCGACGCTTTCTTTCGCGAAAATGAGGAACTGCGCGGCGTCATCAATTCCGGCCATACCCGGCCTAGCGCCTACGTCATCCGCACCGTAGGTGACGACTTCGAAGTCAAACAATTCAGCACCTGGGGCGCGAAAGCCATAGCCGGTATTGGACGACTGCCCGAGACGGTTATGTCGCGCGGGATAGTCCTCAATCTGCGCCGCAAGTTGAAGACGGAGAAGGTTGACCGCCTCCGTCACGCCGATCCTCTCTTGTTCGAGGCGCTCGCCCGCAAGCTGGCCCGCTTCGGCCAGGATCGCGGCGTCGCCATCGGACGGGCGCGCCCGCAAGTTCCAGAAGCGCTCGACGATCGGCAACAAGACAATTGGGAGCATCTACTAACCATTGCCGATTTTGCCGGTGGCAAGTGGCCGGCGGAAGCCCGCCGCGCGGCGCTGACGATTTGCGGGGCGGACGGAAATGACCTGTCGCTTGGCGAGCAGCTGCTTCTGGCGATCCGCGACGCTTTCGAGCAGGACGGCGCCGACAAGCTATCGCGCGAAGAGCTATTGCGCCGCCTTGTCGCCGACGACGAAGGACCATGGGCGACATGGAACAAGGGCCGTCCGCTCTCGGCCAGCCAACTTCGAACACGTCTCGTGGCCTATTCGATAAAGACGAAGAAGGTCCGCCTCGACAGCTACACCACGGCGCAGGGTTTTGAACGCAAACAGTTCGCCGATGCGTGGGGACGCTACCTCGATGGCGTAGATGATCCTTCTCCTGAATCACCCCCTCAAAATCGGAACAATGGAACATCCGAGGCAGACGTTGACATTGAGCGTTCCGAAGCTGTTCCAGTTCCAAACTCGAAACGGAACGGCGGCGCAGACGATTTGACACCCGTTCCAAATTCAAAATGGAACTGGAACACGAATGGAACGTCGAAAAGCCCGGAAAACCGGGAATGTTCCAATGTTCCATTTCCAGCCCCCCTCGCTGGCGAAGATATGCCTAAAGAGTGGGAGGCCGACATATGAGCGCCGTCCGCAAGCTCATGGATGAAGTCGCCCAACTCGGTGGCCGACTCTCGCTTAACGGCGACAAGGTAAGAGTGGCGGCGCCGGCGCCGCTGCCCGACGACCTTCTCGCCAAGCTCCGGGAACTGAAACCCGAGATTGCGAAGGAGCTAGCGCCCCCGGTTCCGACTTACGACCCCGCCCGCCTCCAGCGCGAAGCCGACCGCCGCAACTCCGCCGCCGTCCGCGATCGGGTAACTGACCGCTGGTGCGCCTGCGGACGCATGGCGACTCTCGCCTATCCGAACAGCGCCGGGCGCAATGTTTGGCATTGTCTCGAATGCCTCGATGCATATGGGAGGGCGCAGTGAAACGACCTCTCGCTCTTGATCTATTCTGCAAGGCTGGCGGGGCCTCGATGGGCTTATATCGCGCCGGATACGACGTGATCGGCGTCGATATTGAACGCCAGCCCCGCTATCCTTTCGGCTTCATTCAAGCTGATGCGCTTCGCCCGCCCTTCGATCTCCGGCAGTTCGATTTAATCTGGGCCTCGCCGCCGTGCCAGGCGCATACGTCCATGCGGACCATGCACAATGCCAAAGAGCACGCCAATCTGATTCCAGCGACGCGCTCCATGCTGCGGTCGTCCGGCGCTTTCTTCGTCATAGAGAATGTCGTCGGCGCTCCTCTCGAAAATCCGGCGATGCTTTGCGGCACAATGTTCGGACTCTGGGCAGGCGGGGCCGAGTTGCGCCGGCATCGGCTCTTTGAGACGAATTTCCCCCTGCAACAATTGGCCTGCAACCACGGCGCCGAACTAGCGACGATCGGCGTCTATGGCGGGCATGTGCGTAACCGCCGCCGGCGTGCGGGCTCGCACGCACGCGGCGTCGCCGACTTCACAATCGATCAAGGCAAGGAGGCCATGGGGATTGATTGGATGACGCTCACCGAACTTTCAGAGGCGATCCCGCCAGCATACGCGGAATATCTCGGTCTCGCCGCCCGCCAAGCGATGATGTGGAGGCTCGCCGCATGAGAAGCCGCCTCCCTAACCGCCGCCCGCATGAAACGATCGGCTTCAAGTTTCGTGGCTACGCCTACACGCTTGGCGTTGGTCGCTTTGCTGATGGCGCGCTCGCCGAGGTGTTTATCGATTGCGCGAAGGGGTCGACCCCGGTTGCCGCCGACGCGCGAGACGCTGCTGTAACCCTGAGCATCGCCCTGCAACATGGCGTGCCGCCGGAAGCCATCCGCGCAGCGGTCACGCGCGAGGCCGATGGCTCGGCGAGCGGGATCGTCGGAGCCGTGCTCGATTTGTTGGAGGGCGCGCAGCGATGACTTTCAACGATGGCGACGACGTGCACGTTCTGCAACCCTTCGACAAGAATGAGGCCATCGCCGTAAACATCGCTGCTCGGCTCGCTGGCGTAGCGCCGCGAACGATACAGCACTGGTGTTGCGTCCATCGCATCGGCCGCCGGATTGCGAACGGTCCGTGGCGCGTCTCGCGCCCCGCGCTGCTCATGCTTCTCGACGGTGATGAGGCTGCATTGCGAGCCTACCTCGCGGGCGAGCGTGACGGCCGCGTTGCGCAATATTTCCTCCGCGCAAAATGTCGTGCGCAAGAAAGTCCGCAAAGCCCGCAATAGCCGCAAGCGCAGTCTGGCGTTTCCGAATCCGGCGAGAGAGGATGACGCCATGACACCGCAACCCGACGCCTCGCAAGCCATTCTCGCCGCCGCCTGCATTCTCGACGCCGCGCTGTCGGCGCTCGATCCGAGCCGACGCGCCTTGCGCGACGCGACGACAAATCTCCGCGACGGATTGCTGCTTGCCGAGGAAATGGGCGTCGCCAATGTCGAAGCCGCCGAGATCGTCAAGCAAGTTCTCGCAAATCTTGAAGGAATGAATACGCCATGAGTGATAACGACAAAGCCCTCCTTGGCCGCCGCTTTGGCATGGCGGAAGCGAAGCGAAATATCTTCTTCGCAACTGTCGAAGAACACGTGGCGCCCGAGGACGTGCTGCGCCCCAGCTTTTGGGCGCATACGTCCGGCCCGATGCGGCCTTACGATGAAATCATCGTCGCCGTCGATAGCTGCGCTTGGCGGCTGCATTTGCTCGTTAGAGACGCCTGGCACGGCGGCGCTGCCGTCATCGAGCTGTCACGCCACGACATGCAGAGCGACGAAGAGATCACCAACCAAGAGGCCGTTGATTTGCGCGTCCAGTGGCGCGGTCCGCAAGTCAAATGGTGCGTCGTGCGCAAGGATGGCGTGATTGTTCAGGCGAATCTGCCCGACAAGGGCACAGCGCTGCAAAACCTTGCGGCCATCGCGGAACAGCGGGTCGCGTGATGAAAGCTACCACGACATGGAACGCAATTAGG
>CAZCJY010000136.1:4607-7211 GCA_964498975.1 uncultured Methylocystis sp. | reverse complement strand
CGTCCTGATCATTCCGTCCTTCGCCGAACGCTATCTGTCGACGGCGTTGTTCGAGGGGCTGTGAGCCCGAACGCGCGCCCACAGAAGCTCGGCGCGCGGCCGCGCATTTATCCAGACGGATCGCCGCGCGCACTTTATCAGACGCTCGATCAGACGCTCGGCTAGCCGCCGTTTCTTTTGCGTTTGCGGGGTTCCTTGGCCGCCGGCGCGGCTGCTGGGAGCGGCGCCGTGGCCGCAGCCTTTCTGCGGATCATCCAGACGCGCGCATACGCGCCGCTGACGTATCCCACCGCGACAATGATGATGTAGACGATGACCAAGAACCCGCCGCGCTGATTGGCGGCAGCGGCCCTTTCCAAAAGACCAACCACTTCGCTCTGGTCGATAAATTTATCGGCGATGATGCCGGAGGCGACGCCGACCACGACGACGAGCCAGGACGGGAACCGAAAATAGCCGAGCGCCGCCGCGAAAAGGAAAGCGACGAGGCCGAAGACGTGGATGAATTCGATGAGGATCGACTGTACGATGAGCCCCACAAAGCGAACCAGCCTGAGCATTTACACTCCCCCGGAACTAATTTGATTTTGGCCGACCTTACACATTCGGCAGGTGTTGGGCGAGCGCCTCCAGCACCGCCATGCGCACCGCGACGCCCATCTCGACCTGCTCGCGGATGAGCGAACGCGGACTATCGGCGACGGCGGTGTCGATTTCGACGCCCCGATTCATCGGCCCCGGATGCATCACGAGCGCATCGGGCGCGGCGTAGGCGAGCTTTTCCTCGTCGAGCCCGAAGAAGTGGAAATATTCGCGCGCGCTGGGAGTTAGCGCGCCGGCCATGCGCTCGCGCTGGAGCCGCAGCATCATGACGATGTCCGCGCCAACGAGTCCGCGACGCATGTCGTGAAACACCTCTACGCCAAGCCGCGAGAGGCTGTCCGGCGCGAGCGTCGACGGGCCGACGACGCGCAGCCGCGCGCCGAGCGCGCCGAGCAGCAGCATATTGGAGCGCGCCACGCGCGAATGCAGAATATCGCCGCAGATGGCGACGGTCAGCCCTTCGATGCGCCCCTTATTGCGACGGATGGTCAGGGCGTCGAGCAGCGCCTGGGTCGGGTGTTCATGCGCGCCGTCGCCGGCGTTGACGACGGAGCAATCGACCTTGCGCGCCAGGAGATGGGCCGCGCCCGCCTGCGCGTGACGCACCACGATGACGTCGGGCCGCATGGCGTTGAGCGTGATCGCCGTGTCGATCAGCGTCTCGCCTTTGGACTCCGAGGAGCGCGCGACCGACATGTTCATCACATCGGCGCCAAGACGCTTGCCAGCGATCTCGAAGGACGCCTGCGTGCGGGTCGAAGGCTCGTAGAAAAGATTGATCTGCGTGCGGCCGCGCAAGTTGGAGCGCTTCTTCTCGACGCGCCGCGAGACCTCTATCGCCTCCTCGGCCATGTCGAGAAGGGTGAGAATGTCGGCGCGAGCCAAGCCCTCGATGCCGAGAAGATGGCGGTGCGGGAAGAAGGCTTGCGTCGCGTCGGCCTGCATGCGTCCGTCTATATCAGCTTTGCCTCGCGCGGAAACCTCTAACTCGCGAGCGCCTGGCCGATCGGCGCGGGCGGCGCGCGGTCCTGCTTGCCAAGCAACGGGCAGGTTTCGAAGAGAGGCACAAGCTCGTTCGCGGGGCGCGGTTCGCTGAACAAATACCCCTGTCCTTCTCTGCACCCATAGCCGCGCAGCATTTCGAGCTGGCGCTTGCTTTCGATGCCTTCGGCCGTCACCGCCAGCGACAGTGAGCGCGCCAATTCGACCGACAGCTTCACGACCGAGGCGCACATCGCATTGGTTTCAAGATGCATGACGAAGGAGCGGTCGATCTTGAGGCGATCGAGCGGCAACTCGACAAGATTGGCGAGCGACGAATAGCCCGTGCCGAGATCGTCGAGCGCCGTGCGCACGCCCATTCGACGCAGGGACGCCAGCATGCCGAAAGCCTTTTCGCCATCCAAGATCAAGGCTGATTCGGTGAGCTCCAACTCAAGCCGGCGCGGATCGAAGCCGCTCTTGGTCAATGCGTCCACCACGCGATTTTCGAAGGTCGGCTTGCGCAATTGGAGCGCGGAGACGTTGACGGCGAGACGCAGATGCGACGGCCAATGGGAAGCGATTCTCGTCGCCTCTTCGAGCGCCCATGCGCCCACCAGCTCGATCTGCCCAGCCCGTTCGAAGAGCGGCACGATCTCCGCCGCGCTCAGCACGCCGCGCGCCGGATGACGCCAGCGCAACAACGCCTCGAATCCCGTGGTCCGGAGCGTTTCCGTGTCCACGAAAGGCTGGAACGCCATGAACAGCTCGTTCTCGGCGAAGGCGCGATCGAGTTCGTCGTCCAAGGTGTTGCGCTCGGAGACGAAGCCGAAGCGATCCCGAAACAGCGTGTAGCCGCAGCGGCCGTTTTGCTTGGTCGCATACATGGCGCTATCCGCGTTGCGAAGCAGGCATTCGGGATCCATGCCGTCGCTGGGCGCAATGGCGACGCCGATGCTGACCGATATCGGCAGGGAACGTCCGGCGCTCTCGAATGGCGGGGCGAAGGCGGCGACAATT
>CAZCJY010000136.1:0-4597 GCA_964498975.1 uncultured Methylocystis sp. | reverse complement strand
GCGATCGAAGCGGCCTCCTCGACGCTGTCGATGTCGGCGACGATCAGCGCAAATTCGTCGCCGCCCAGACGCGCGACCATGTCGGTTTCGCGCACCGAACTGCGCAGGCGGCGCGAAGCTTCTATCAGCACGTCGTCGCCAGTTTCGTGGCCCATGCTGTCATTGACGTTCTTGAAGCTGTCGAGATCGAAGCACATGAGCGCGAAGCGTTCTTCATGGCGGGAAAAGCGGGCGAAACAGCGCGCCAGCTCTTCCTTGAAGGCGACGCGGTTCGGCAATTGCGTGAGTTCGTCGCGAAGCGCGCCCTCTTCGGCGGAGACTTCCGAAGCGCAGCGGCGCGCCGCCATGGCCGCGCGCGAGATGGCGGCGCCGACCAATACGATGGCGTAGATCGCGACGACCCCGCCGATCATGTCGTAAGCGGGATTATTTGCGGCGAGGATGGCGAAGAGACCTCCTCCGGCGATCGGCCCGATATGCGCGAGCAGCGCCACCGGGATCATCGACAGCGCGAAACCGCCGCCGAAAAGCGTCGCAACACAGAGGCAGGAGATGATGAATTGGCCCGAAAGCCCTGCGTCGGCGAAGAAAAAGACCGGCAACGCGCCCCACAGCGAGCTGTGCAACAGAGCGTTCGCCGTCGCGCGCCAGATTCCGTTGGGCGATGCCGTTCGTCTCGGCGTTCTGGAGGCGCTGACGCGTCGCGCATAAATGACGCCGGCCAGAATGAAGATCGACGCCGCCCAGATGCGCGCCTGATCCGCCCGTAGCGTTTCCCGCATGGACATGGCGAACACCAAGGCGCCGATGCAGCTCGCCATCATCTCGACGGACGTGCTGCGCTCGAGGTCGCTCAATTGTTCGGCGCGAAATCGGGCGCGCACCTCAGGCGAAACGGCGCGCCGATCAAAGGCGAGCGGGTCGCCTTCAAAGAAACGGCGAATGCGGGAAGCGCCTGGTTCTTGCCAGAGCTGGCGCCATTTGTCGCGCAGCATAGAGAAAATCCCGGTTCCCACCGTTGCAATGGACATTTTGTTTTCGTCGCCCCTTGTCGCCCCTGCATCTGGCATACTGACTTTGCAACAAAATCTCCCGCGCCCCTGGCGTCGCCGAATGCCGGAATGTCAACACGGCACTATCGGCTGGCGAAATTGCTTTTTCATAAAGCCGGGCTCAAATTCGCGGGCTCGGTTAACGGCCGCTTCTTGACATAGGCTCAAAGCGAGCACATTTCCTTTTAGGACGAAGGTTGCAGGCTGGAAGCCAGTCGCCTAGTCTGGACCGCTTGAGCGCTCCGGGCGGGAGTCCGTCTCGGAGATTTTATGGGGCCTACTTATGCTCATTACGAGTATAACTGGCCTGGCCGGCCTTAACTTCGAGGGGCCATAAGATGACCCATCCGACCATCGACCTGCGCGGCGCGGCGTCCTCGACGCGACACGCTCCCGCGACTGCGCTTGGCGTAGGCCCGGGCGGCCGCTTTCCCGTACTGCCCCGGCCTGTTCTGGAGTGGACGCCGGAGGTCGAAGCCGCGACCGCGTATCTCTATGAGCGCGTGGCGAGAGTCATTCCGCCCGTCGAATGGCCTTTTCATGCGCCCTACGTGAAAGCGATCAACGAGCTCAAGCATGTGCGCAATGCGACGATCCTGGCGCACAATTACATGACGCCGGAAATCTACCATTGCGTCTCCGACCATATCGGCGACAGCCTGCAGCTCGCCAAGCTCGCCGCGAAATCGGACGCCGATATCATCGTTCAAGGCGGCGTGCATTTCATGGCCGAGACGTCGAAGCTGCTCAATCCCGACAAGGTCGTGCTGATCCCCGACCTGAAAGCCGGCTGCTCGCTTGCCGAGTCCATCACCGGCGCCGACGTGCGCGCGCTGCGCAAGGAATATCCGGGCGTTCCGATTGTCGCCTATGTCAACACCTCCGCCGACGTGAAGGCCGAAGTCGACATCTGCTGCACCTCCTCCAACGCTGTGAAAGTGGTCGAGAGCCTCGGCGCCGAGCGCGTTATCATGCTGCCCGACCGCTATCTGGCGCAAAACGTCGCCGCGCAAACCAAGGTGAAGATCATCGCCTGGCATGGCGCCTGCGAGGTGCATGAGCGCTTCACGGCCGAAGAGATTCAGAACTACCGCGCCGATAATCCGGGCGTGAAGGTCCTCGCCCATCCCGAATGCCCGCGCGAAGTGATTGAAGTTTCCGATTTTGCCGGCTCGACGGCGGCGATGATCGACTATGTCCGCACCAGGAAACCCGCGCGCGTGCTGCTCGTGACCGAATGCTCGATGGCCGACAATGTCGCAGCCGAGACGCCGGGGACCGAATTCGTGCGGCCCTGCAACTTCTGTCCGCATATGAAGCGCATCACGCTGCCGAAGATTCTCGACAGCCTGCTTTACGTCCGCGAGGAAGTGACAGTCGATCCGGCGATCGCCGAGCGCGCGCGCCGCAGCGTGCAACGCATGATCGATCTGGTCTAGAGCATGTCCCGAAAAAGTGCGAAGCGGTTTTGCGATAAGGACATGCTCTTACCTTTTGATTTTGAGCGAGTCCTTTTTGATCGCGCGATTCCGCGCGATCGGGACGCGCTCCAGGCGTTTGCGAACCGAACAGCCGCGGTCTACGCTTAAGGCCGTGAGCCTTTGGCTTGCCCTGAAATAAGGGAAACAATGCCGGCGCTCGATGCGACGATTGCGGCCATCGACGCCGCCAATGCGGACGACCCAAGGCGAGTCGACGGCCGGGCTTTCGAGACCGTTTACGCCGAACGCATGAGCGCCCGCCTCGCCGCGCTCTATCCCGACGCTTCCGACCTTCTCAAGATCGCCACGCGCGCGCAGCATCTGCTCCGCTGGGAGATCGCGCGCGACGCCTATGAGGAAGGCCGGCGCGGCTATAACGACTGGCGGCGCGCCTGCCGCATCCATCACGCCAAGCTCATTGGCGACATCATGCGCGCCCAGGGCTATGACGAAGCCGAGATCGCGCATGTCGGCGCGCTGATCCGCAAGGAGCAGTTGAAGAAAGACCCTGAATCCCAGGCGCTCGAGAATATCGCGGCGATCGTCTTCCTTGAGCATTATTTCGACGATTTCCTCGCCAAATACCAAGGCTATGACGACGACAAGATCGTCGACATCCTCGGCAAAACACTGTGCAAAATGTCGCCCAGGGGCCATGCGGCGGCTCTCGCCCTGCCCTTGCATGAGCGCGCGCGCCGCCTCGTGGAGTCCGCCGTGACGCGCGAGGCTGCGGCGCTCGCGCGCCTCGCGACGGTCGCGATCGATTAGATCGTCGATGCGCGAAGACTTGCCTCCCATTCTGATTGTCGGCGGCGGCCTCGCCGGCGTTTTCTGCGCGCTGAAGCTCGCGCCGACGCCGGTGGCGATTCTCGCGCCGACGCCAGTGGGATGCAGCGGATCATCCTTTTGGGCGCAGGGCGGCATCGCCGCCGCGGTCGAAGAGGGCGATACGCCGGAAAGCCATGCCGACGACACAGTCGCGGCCGGAGCCGGCATCGTTGATCGCGAGATCGCGCTCGGCATGGCGCGCGAAGCGCGAGCCCGCGTCGAGGATCTCGCGGCGATGGGGACGCCTTTCGACCGCTCGGCGCTCGGCGCCTTCACGCCATCGCGGGAAGCGGCGCATTCGCATCGCCGCATCGTGCGCGTCAAGGGCGACGCCGCCGGCCGCGCGATCATGGAGACGCTGGCGAAAGAGGTCGCCAAGACGCCGTCCATCAAGATCGTGGAGGGCTACGCCGCGCAGGAGATCATCATGCGCAGCCGCCGCGTTGTCGGCGTGCGCGCGCGCAACGCCGCCGGGATGATGTGCGAGACGCCCTGCGCCGCGCTCATTCTCGCGACGGGCGGCATTGGCCATCTCTACCGCGTCACGACCAATCCGCTGGAGGCGCGCGGCATCGGCGTCGCCATGGCGGCGCGCGCGGGCGCTTTGATCGCCGACGCGGAATTCGTTCAGTTTCATCCGACCGCGATCGACATCGACGCCGATCCCGCGCCGCTCGCGACCGAAGCGCTGCGCGGCGAAGGCGCGGTCATCGTCGATCGCGACGGCCGCCGCTTTCTGCTCGACGTCGATCCCAAAGGCGAACTCGCGCCCCGCGACATTGTCGCGCGCGGCGTTTTCGCCAGCATCAAATCCGGCAAGGGCGCCTTTCTCGATGCCCGCGCCACTATCGGCGCCGCTTTTCCCACGCGCTTTCCTACAGTCTACGCGAGCTGCATGAGCGCCGGAATTGATCCAACGCGCGAACCCATACCGATCGCGCCCGCCGCCCATTACCACATGGGCGGCGTTTGGACGGACGCGCGCGGCCGCACGAGTCTCAATGGCCTATGGGCGATCGGCGAGGCGTCATCGACGGGCGTTCACGGCGCGAACCGCCTCGCTTCGAATTCACTGCTGGAGGCGATCGTCTTCGGCGCGCGCGTCGCGGCCGATGTCGCAGCGGCGGCCTTGCCGCCGGTCGATTGGTTCCTCGCGCCGGAGCGCATGGAGCCAGCGCCGCGCGATCGTGATTTTGCGATCGTCGAAGAGCTTCGCGATTTGATGTCGGCCAATGT
>CAZCJY010000135.1:0-7298 GCA_964498975.1 uncultured Methylocystis sp. | reverse complement strand
TGGCACGACATCATTCCGGTGCGCGAGGGCGCCGACCGACCGAAAATTCTCGCCGACATTGTCGGCCCCGTCTGCGAAACCGGCGACTATCTTGCGCTTTCGCGCGAAACGCCCGAGCCGCGCCCTGGCGAATTGCTCTGCGTGCTGACGGCGGGCGCCTATGGCGCCGTGCAGGCGGGAACTTACAACACTCGTCCGTTGATCCCTGAAGTTCTGGTCGACGGCGCGCGCTTCGCCGTCATTCGCAAGCGCGAAAGCGTCGATGCAATCATCGCGCTCGACAGCGTGCCGGACTGGCTCGCCTGACCGGCCGGGCAACCTCAATATTCCAACGCGCCATAATTCCGGCAATAGTCGCGATACCAGTCGACAAGCGCCACGACGCCGGTCTCGGTCGGCGTGTGCGGACGATAGCCGGTCAGCCGCTCCAGCAGATCGGCGCTGGCGAAGGTGCGCGGCACGTCGCCGGGCTGCATGTCGAGATAATTGCGTTTGGCCTTTTTGCCGAGCGCTTTCTCGATCGTGTCGATGAAGTCGAGAAGCTTGACCGGCTCGCCGCGGCCGATGTTGACGATGCGAAAGGGCGCGACCGGCGAAACGGACTCGTCGCCGCTGTCGTGCATAGGAACGCAGTCGATGAGCCGCACGACGCCCTCGACCAGATCGTCGACATAGGTGAAGTCGCGCGACATGTCGCCATGATTATAAATGTCGATAGCGCGGCCATTCTCGATGGCGTCGACGAATTTCAGCGGCGCCATGTCCGGGCGCCCCCATGGCCCGTAGACGGTGAAGAAACGAAACATCGTCGTCGGGATCGACCATAGATGCGCATAGGAATGCGCCATGGCCTCGCCTGCTTTCTTGGTCGCGGCGTAAAGCGTCAGTGGATTGTCCGTTCGGTCGCTCTCATAGAAGGGCACGCTCGGGCTCGCGCCATAGACCGAGCTTGTCGAGGCGAAGAGAAAATGGCGCGGCTTGAAAAGGCGCGCGATCTCCATGACGTTGAAAGCGCCCACCAGATTGGCGTCGACATAGGCGCGCGGATTTTGCAAGGAGTAGCGCACGCCGGCCTGCGCCGCGAGATGGACGATGACGTCGGGCGCCGCCTGTTCCGCCGCCCGCGTCAGCGCGTCCATATCCTCCAGCATGGCGGTCGTGTCGCGATAGCCATTCGTGCGCTGCAAAATGGCGCGGCGCGCCTCCTTGAGGCGCGGATCGTAATAGGGCGTCATGCCGTCGAAGCCGTCGACGAGATGGCCGGCGTCGAGCAGGCGCTTCGCCAGATGAAAGCCGATGAAACCCGCCGTGCCGGTCACGAAGACGCGCATGAGCCGCCATATTCCTTGCAAAGAAAAGCCGCGCCGTCATGGGCGAAGCCGGCGCGCCTGTCAACGCGGGCGGCCGGCCTTCGCTTTCGTCCCGCCGAGCGATATGTTTCTTGTCCAAAGGAGAAATATCCATGCCCGCCGAGGCTCAGTCGTCCGGAGCAGCGAGAGCGGAAACGATTCACCCGCTCTTCATCCGCGTGACGCATTGGATCAACGCTTTCGCGATTTTCGTCATGATTCTGAGCGGCTGGCGCATCTATAATGCCTCGCCGCTTTACGGATTTGAATTTCCGCCGGGCTTCACGCTCGGCGGCTGGCTCGCGGGGGCGCTGGCTTGGCATTTCGCGGCGATGTGGCTCCTGGCCCTCAACGGAATCGCCTATCTCGCCTATGGCCTTCTCTCCGGCCATTTCCGCAAGAGCTTCCTGCCGATTTCCTTGCGGGGGATTTTGCGGGATCTCCGATTGGCGCGGCAGGGCAGCCTCGACCACGCGCCGGGCCGCTACAACGCCGTTCAACGCCTCCTTTATATCGGCGTCATCTTCGCCGTGATCGTCGCCATTCTCTCCGGCCTTGCGATCTGGAAGCCGGTACAATTGCAGGAGCTCACCGCGCTTATGGGCGGGTTCGAGACGGCGCGGCGCGTGCATTTCTTCGCCATGGCCGCGATCGTCGCTTTCCTTGTCCTGCATATCGGCCTCGCCGTCTCCGTAAAGGGAATTCTCGCGCCGATGGTCACCGGGCGGACGGAGGCGCCGCGATGAGGCCTTATCGCAAAATCGACCTTTCCGGCTTTCGCCCACAGCTCGCGCGCATCGAGCGGCGGCTGTTCCTCAAACAGGGATTGTCGCTCGGCGCGCTGTCGCTGCTTTCCGGCTGCACCTTGAAGGATGAGGATTCGATCGACCGTCTGCTCTTTGCGATGTCGCGCTTCAACGATCGCGTACAGGCGGCGCTGTTTGACCCTGACAAGCTCGCGCCGACATATTCGGAAGCGGATGTGACGACGCCTTTCCCGTTCAACGCCTATTACGAAGAGAAAGAAGCGCCCGTCATCGACGGCGACAGCTACCGGCTGCAGCTTTCCGGCCTAATCGCCGACAAGCGGTCCTGGAGCTTGCGCGACTTGCACGCGCTGCCGCAGACGAGCCAGATCACCCGGCATGTCTGCGTCGAAGGTTGGAGCGCCATCGGCAAATGGGGCGGCGTTCCCTTCCGCCACTTTCTCGAACGCGTCGGCGCGGATCTCTCCGCGCGCTATGTCGGCTTCAAATGCGCCGACAAATATTCAACGAGCATCGACATGCCGAGCGCCCTGCATCCGCAAACGCTGCTCGCGCTCGATTTTCCAGGCGAGACCGGCGAAACCAAATATGGATTTCCTGTGAAGCTGCGCATTCCAACGAAACTCGGTTTCAAGAACCCAAAATTCGTCGGCGAGATTTTCGTGACCAACGACTATCCCGGCGGCTTTTGGGAAGACAAAGGCTATAATTGGTTCAGCGGCTCATAGGCCACAGCATTAAGAAATCATTCACCATTTTGGCAAACTTCTTTAATCGTCGCGATTCTCGCCATGAAATCGTCGCATCGCGGACTTGGCCGCGACCCAACATCATCACGGTTGTTCGGCCTGATGCGCCTCGGGCAGGCTGGTTGAGTCGGTGGGGGCTCTCGCATCCGAGGGGATCATCCATGATCAATCAACGACCCTGCGTGAATGGCGTATTGGCGGCGGTGCTGTCGGCGAGTTTCCTTCCCATTCACGGCGCGCTGGCCAAGGAGGAAAAGCCGGCCAACGCCCCGAGCGCCGCCAAACATGCGGCCAAGAAGCCCGCGAAGCCGACTGCGCAAAAACAGGACGTCGGCAAGCCCGCGCCCGAGAGCGACGGGGCCGGCGCGGGCGACAAGCAGTAGCCGCTTCCCTTCCTTAGCGCGCGACCCCCGAGCGTCTCGCGCGTCAATAATCGACAGCGACAAGATAAAGACCATGCGGCGGCGCAACCTGTCCGCAGCGCGCGCGGTCTTTTGCGAGTAGCGCGTCGGCGAGATCGTCGACGCGCCACTTGCCGGAGCCGACATGCTCCAGCGAGCCCGCCATTGAGCGCACTTGATTGTGCAGGAAAGAGCGCGCGCAGGTCACGATCTCGATGCGCTCGCCCTCGCGCCGCACGTCGAGACGCTCCAGCGTGCGCATCGGCGAATTGGCCTGACATTCCGACGCGCGAAAGGTCGTGAAGTCATGGTGCCCGACAAGCGTCTGCGCCGCGGCGTGCATGGCGTCGGCGTCGAGCGGGCGCTTGACGTGCCAGGTGCGGCCGAGCGTCAGCGCCAAGGGCGCGCGGCGATTGTCGATAACATAGCGATAGTGCCGGCGGATCGCCGAGAAGCGCGCTTCGAAATCTTCCCCGACGCCGCGCGCCGAGAGCACGGCGATGGGATCGGGCTTCAAATGCGCGTTGAGCGCGTCGCGCAGCCGGTCGGCGCGCCAGTCGCGCGCAAGATCGACATGGGCGACCTGCCCGAGCGCGTGCACGCCGGCGTCGGTGCGCCCGGCGCCATGCACGACGGCGCGCGCGCCGCCATTGATCGCGCTGACCGCTTCCTCCAGCCGCTGCTGCACGGAAACGCCATTCGCCTGTCGCTGCCAGCCGACAAAAGGCCCGCCGTCATATTCGATGGTGAGCGCGAAGCGGTGCATTTAACGCGCTCGCAAGGGACGCGCGATCTCCCCCATCAAGGGGGAGGTGAGAACACACAGGTCGCGTATTTCACTCATATCAATATCACGCCGCGCGTCAGTCTGCGGCCGCGGGCGAATTCCTCGAAATCCATCTCGCCCTTGCCGGCGCGTTGCACGCGCAGAAGCCGCAGCGCGCCCTCGCCGCAGGCGATGAGGCCGGCGTCATCGAGCGCGACGCCTGGCGCGGCCTCTCCCGATTCAATCCGCGCGCGAAGAACTTTTATGCGCTCGGCGCCATGGCCGAGATCGGCCTCGAAAAAGGCGCCCGGAAAAGGCGAAAGGCCGCGCACGAGATTATGCAGCTCCCGCGCGGGGCGCCGCCAATCGATGCGCGCCTCGCTCTTCTCGATTTTCTTGGCGTAGCAGGCGCCTTCTTCCTGCTGCCGCGTGAAGCGCAATTCGCCCCTGGCGAGAAGATCGAGCGCCTGCGCCATCAGCGGCGCGCCAAGTTCCGCGAGCCTGTCGTGCAATTCGCCCGCCGTCATATTTTCGTCGATCGGCGTCTTCCCCGTCAGCGCCACGGGGCCGGTGTCGAGCCCCGCCTCCATTTTCATCACCATGACGCCGCTTTCCCTGTCGCCGGCCATGATGGTGCGCTGGATCGGCGCGGCGCCGCGCCAGCGCGGCAGGAGAGACCCATGCAGATTGAGGCAGCCATATTTGGGCGCGTCGAGAATCGGCTGCGGCAGCAACAGGCCATAGGCGGCGACGACGGCGACATCGACGTCAAGCGCGGCGAAAGCCGCCGTTTCATCCGCGCCGCGCAAGCTTTTCGGCGTGCGCACGGGAAGGCCAAGACTTTCGGCGAGGAGATGAACGGCGGATTTTTTTTCCGCCATGCCGCGTCCGGCCGGACGCGGCGGCTGCGTATAGACTGCAACCACTTCATATCCCTTCGCGCAGATTTCCTTGAGCAGGGCGGCCGCGAAATCGGGCGTGCCCATGAAGACGACGCGCAGTCTCTCGCGCAATCGTCAGGCCCCGGCTTCTTCCGACTGACGCTCCGCGGCCGACCGGCGCTGCGCGGCGATCTCGTCGTAACGCGCCGCCTTGTTGAACTTCTTCACCACGCGCTCGCGCTTCAGGCGCGACAGATGGTCGATGAAGAGGCCGCCTTCGAGATGCTCCAATTCATGCTGCACGACGGTCGCGAGCAGCCCTTCGGCGTCGAATTCCTGCGTCGCGCCTTCGCGGTCCAAATGGCGCAGGCGCACGCGCGCGGGGCGCTTCACGTCCTCGAAATAATCCGGCACCGACAGGCAGCCTTCCTGATAGACGCTCAGCTCTTCCGAGGCCCAGATGATTTCGGGATTGATGAGAAAGAACGGCGACCGCGTCTCTTCGGTCTTGCCGATGTCGACGACGACGATGCGCTTGGCGACCGCGACCTGGATCGCGGCGAGGCCGATGCCCGGGGCTTCGTACATCGTCTCGATCATGTCGTCGAGCAGACGCCGCACCTCGGCATCGACGCGATCGACGGGATCAGAGACCTTTCGCAGCAGCGGGTCCGGAAGCATGATGATCGGCAGAATGGCCATCGTGTTTCGCCGTGTATCCTTCGCTTTCTATGAGATAGGCGCGCGCGCCCGATCCGTCAAATCTTGCGCCGGGCGCGCCTTTGCCTTGGCCCCAAAGGCGGCTAACATGCCCGCGCAAAACATAGTCGCCGCCGCGCGGGGCGGCGCGCCACAGGGAGCGCGCCATGTCATTCCTGATTTTTCTGGCTCTCCTCGCCGCCGTCGCCTTTTGGCTCGTCGGCGTCTACAACGGCCTCGTTTCGCTGCGCCAACGCGGCAAACAGGCTTTTTCCGACATCAACGTGCAACTCAAGCAGCGTCACGACCTCGTTCCCAATCTGGTCGAGACGGTGAAGGGCTACGCCACGCATGAGAAGAGCACGCTCGAAGACGTGATCAAGGCGCGCAACGCCGCCGTCGCGGCGCAGGGGCCGGCGCAGCAGGGCGCGGCCGAAGGTGCGCTGACCGGCGCGCTGTCGCGCCTCATCGCGCTCTCCGAAGCCTATCCGGATTTGAAGGCCAATCAGAATTTCCAGCAGTTGCAGAGCGAATTGTCGGACATAGAGAACAAGATCGCGGCGGCGCGGCGCTTCCTCAACAATACGGTCGCCGAATATAACGCGACGCGCGAAGGCTTTCCGGGCTTTCTCATCGCGCAACGCTTCGGCTTCGAACCTCTCGACTATTTCGAACTCGACGAAGCGTCGCAGAAGGCCGTCGAAACGGCGCCGAAAGTGGAATTTTAGACAGGCGAGCACCCTAACGAGCGTCATTGCGAGGAGCCGTGCTCCGAAGCAATCCAGGGCAATCTCCGAATGCTGGATTGCTTCGCTTCGCTCGCAATGACGCACAAAATCCGAAACGCAGCGGCTTGAAGCGCAGAAACTCATGTTCAAAGCCTACGGCCTTTATTCCCACATTCGCGCGAATGAGCTCCGCTCAGCCTTTTTGCTCGCGGGCTTCGTCCTCCTGCTGCTCGCGCTGATGTTCTCCTTCGCGCTGCTGATCGAAGCCTTCAGCGCGCCGCCGGGCGCGCCCTTCGACTATATCTTCGCCCTCGCGGTCGACGACCTCAAGCGCGGCTGGCCAATTGGGGTCGTCGCTGCGGGCGTCTGGTTCGTCATCGCCTATCTCTTCCATCAGAAGATGATCGATTTCGCCACCGGCGCCGCGAGCGTCTCGCGCGCGGAGGCGCCCAGAATCTATAATCTCCTCGAAAATCTATGCATCTCGCGCGGCGTGCCGATTCCGGCGCTGCAAATCGTCGAGAGCGACGCGCTCAACGCCTACGCCTCCGGACTGAAGGAAGGGGAATATAAGATAGCCGTGACGCGCGGCCTGACGCGAGAACTTACCGACGCCGAACTCGAAGCCGTACTGGCGCATGAGCTGACGCATATCCGCAATCGCGACGTTCAGCTGATGGTGATCGCGGTCATTTTCGCTGGCATTTTCGCCTTCGTCGCCGATTTGACGATCCGCCGCTGGGATTTTCCCTTCGGCTTCTCGCCGCATCCCCAGCCGAACCGCGACGACGGCCGGCGCGGCAATGGGGGCGCAGGCCTCGCCATTCTCATCGCTTTACTCATCATCGCGCTAAGCTGGGGCGCCTCCGTGCTCATCCGCTTCGCGCTGTCGCGTTCGCGTGAATTTCTCGCCGACGCCGGCAGCGTCGAGCTGACGAAAAACCCCGACGCCATGATC
>CAZCJY010000134.1:4974-7374 GCA_964498975.1 uncultured Methylocystis sp. | reverse complement strand
TCCATGATCTCGAAAAGGGAGACATCGACGTCGCGCTGCTGTGGGGGCCGATCGCGGGTTTCTACGCCAAACAATCCAGCGCCAAGCTCACTGTGACGCCGCTGCCGGAAACGCCCGGCGCGCGTATGGCCTTTCGCATCGCTTTCGGCGTGCGCCATTCCGATCAGAATTGGAAGCGCGAACTCAATACGCTGATCGCGGAGAACAAGTCCGAGTTGGAGCGCATTCTGATGGACTATGGCGTGCCTCTGATCGACGATGCGGGACACACGATCACGGTGACGCGATGATATTTTCGGCCCGCCGGCTTCTCGCGCTTTGCGCGGCTCTGGCGCTTCTTGGGGCCTCGCCCGCCGCGTCGACCGACGCCCCGCCGCCCGAGCCCGAAAACTATCGTCTCGACAATTATCACGCGCCGACGCCTGCGACGCTGAAGGGCGCGACGGCGCTCGACACGCCGCGGGCCTTTGAGTTGTGGAGCGAGAAGAAGGCGGTCTTCATAGACGCGCTGTCGCATCCGCCCAAGCCAGAGGGCCTGCCCAAAAACGCCGTCTGGCGGGATCCAAAACGTTTCGACATCCCGGGCAGCATCTGGCTTCCCGATACGGGTTTTGGCGAATTGTCCGAACCGATGGCGCGTTATTTCGAACGAGGACTCGCCAAGGCGAGCGGCGGCGATAAGTCCAAGCCGCTCGCCTTCTACTGCCGCACCAATTGCTGGGCGTCATGGAACGCCGCCAAGCGTGCGCTCGCGCTCGGCTATACGAATATTTTCTGGTATCCGCTCGGCGCCGACGGCTGGGAGCAGGCGGGACATCCGGTCGAGGAGCGTCAGCCCGAGCCGCGGGAATAGAGTGCATCGGCGACAAGGCTCCATCCGTCATTGCGAGCGGAGTGAAGCAATCCAGACGCCGCATGCAACTTCTGGATTGCTTCGTCGCCGCGCTCCTCGCAATGACGGGGAAGCTTCACTCCATCGCCTGCATGATCGCCCTTGCCAGCGCGCCGAAGCGCTGCTCGATCAGCGCCGGGCTTTCGCAAACGAAGCCGATCATCCGTCGCTGTTCCTCGAACAGGCGCAGCCGCCATTGCAAAGCTTCGCTCGCCTTCCTGACCGCGTCGGGGTCGGCGGGCGTCTTGTCCTGCAAATCGCGCAAGGCCTGCGTCTCCTCGCGCGTCTTTTCCGCCATCTCCTTCAGGCGCCGGCCGAAACGATCGAGGCCGTTGACGATGTCGCGGCGCTCGTCATTCATGCGCTCATAGACGCCGGCGAAAAGCGTCGTTAGGCGCTCCTTGCGCTTGTCCCCGGCGGATTTGGCGAAATCGGCGATGAGCCGCTCCGCTTCGTCCATCGGCGTGCGGCGCGGTCCGATGCGCGCCACGAGGTCGGCGACCGCCGAGTCTTCGCGCCATCGCTTCAGCGCGGCGTCGAGCGGCGGCCCCGTCCACACGCCGCCGAGCGCCATGTCGGGCACGCGCACCTGCTTGCAAGGCCAGTCCGGCTGCGCCGGCGTCTGCGCGTTTGCTGCGACAGCGAGCCCGAAAGCGAGAGAAGCGACGGCGAGGCTGCGTGGCGTCATGACTAATCCTTTGCGCCCTTTGCGCGCGACGCCGCTATAATGCCTCATGCATGTCATTCCCGTCATCGATATTCGCGAGGGCGAGGTCGTGCGCGCCGTCGCGGGGGATCGCGCAAATTATCGGCCTATCGTAACGCCGCTTGCAAAAACGAGCGCGCCGATCGACGTCGTCGCGGGCTTCTTGAATCTTTATCCCTTCGAGACGATTTACGTCGCCGACCTCGACGCAATCGAGGCGCGAGGCGACAATCGCGCGGCGATCATTAAGCTCAAAAACGCCTTCCCGAAAATTCGCTTGATGATCGACGCGGGCGCGAAGTTTCCTGATTGGCGCGGGATGGCGCGCGTCGACGCCATTATCGGCAGCGAATCCTTGCAGGATGTCGAAACATTGCGCGTCGCGCGCGACGATTTGGATTTCGTCCTCTCGCTCGATTTTCGCGGGCCCGCTTTTCTTGGTCCCGAGGCGTTGCTCTCGATGCCTGCGCTATGGCCGCGGCGAGTCATCGTCATGACGCTCGCGCGCGTTGGTTCGAGCGTGGGGCCCGATATTGAGCGCGTGTCTGAAATCGTCGCGCGCGCGGGGGATCGGCGCGTCTATGCCGCGGGCGGGGTGCGCGGCGCCGACGATCTTGCGCGGCTTGAGGCTGCTGGCGTGGCCGGCGCGCTTGTCGCGACGGCGCTGCATGACGGGCGGCTCACGCCTTCGGAACGCGGGCGTTTCAAAGCAACGCCCGCGCAATAAAAAAGGAGCCGCGCGGGCTCCTCTTTTTTTAAAAGCGAAACGCTTTCGATCAGTTCGCGGCGAAGGGGTGCTTCG
>CAZCJY010000134.1:0-4964 GCA_964498975.1 uncultured Methylocystis sp. | reverse complement strand
GTGACCCGCGCCGAGAGCACGCTTTGCGCGGTCGGATCGCCCTTCATCGCGCGGGCGATGGCTTCCTTCGTCGCCGCATAATTGAAGTCCTGAATCTTTTGATCGTCGTTGGCCTCCCAATGGATGAAGACGCCGACGCAGATAAAGAGGTCGTCGGCCTGGCTCATCGGGATCACGCCTTCGGCGACGCTGTCGGCGACGGCCTTGGCGACGCCATATTGCGCCGGGCCGAACATCTGAACGGCCTGCTTGGCGTTTTTGATCGTCACCTTGTTGAACATCATCGTATAGGGCTTGACGAGCAGATTCGGCGCGATGACGGCCAGCAATGTCGTGAAGCCGTCCTTATTGTTGACGAGGCCGTTGGCGAAGGCCTTCTCGGCCGCCGATCCGCGCGGTCCCATGATCAGGTCGATATGCGCGACTTCATTGCCGTCGCCGATCAGCGACTCGCCGACGCTGGTCTTCGCGCTGCTCGACGTGAAGCCGGGCGACGACTTCGGAAAGAGCGCGCCAAGAATTTTCTCAAAGAACGAAGCCATGATTCCATCCCTTCCGGTACCGTTCGCGTCCCTGCGGCGTCTTCTGTCTGCGCGCGCGGAATGCCCCTTTGTCCTCGCTGCGGCCTCCCGAAGAAAGCCGAAATCTTACGCTGGCCGCCAGCCTTATACCCGCCAGACTGAAAACCTGCCGACGCCATTTATCGCCGCGTGAGCGGCAGGGCGCCAAGCCCTTGATGGGCCACAGCCCCGCGACGGCGGGAAGCCTATGGAGGCTCCCCGCTGCGCATTGGTTGCGCGACTCAGTTTGGCGCGAAGGGGTGCTTGGCGTCGTTGCGCTTGGCCACGACTTCAGACGCCTTCGGCTCGCCCTTCACCGCGCGGGCGATGGCTTCCTTCGTCGCTGTGTAATTGTAGTCCTGGATCTTCTTGTCGTCCGAAGCGTCCCAGTGAATGAACACGCCGACCGCGATGAAGATGTCGTCCGCCTCGTCAAGCGGGATCACGCCTTCGGCGACCGAATCCGCCACCGCCTTGGCGACGCCATGCTGCGCCGGGCCGAACATCTGAACCGCCTGCTTGGCGCCCTTGATCGTCACCTTGTTGAACAGGATCGTGTTCGGCTTGCACAGAAGATTCGGCGCGACGACCGCCAGCAGCGTCGTGAAACCATCCTTGTTGTTGACCAGCGCATTGGCGAAGGCGAGCTCCGCCGCCGAGCCGCGCGGACCCATGATCAGGTCGATATGCGCCACCTCATTGCCGTCGCCAACCAGCGACTCGCCGACCAGCATCTTGTTGATCAAAGCCATGTGCGTTTCCTCCCAGAAATCCTTAAGTTCGCTCGCGCGCCATTGCGCCGCGAGCGCCCCCTATCCTCGCTTCGGCGCCGGGCGAAAAGCCCGACCGGTTGGCCAGATAGCCGCGAGACCACCCCGCGCGCGCGGACTCAAACATTTTTGCGCGCCCTTGCCAAGATGGCCGCCAGATTATCCGCGAAAAGAACCGCGACGGTGAGATCGGCGCTGGCGCCAGGATTAAGTCCACGCCGCTTGAGCGTGCAGTCGAAATTGAGCGCCATTTCGAAAGCCGCGTCGCGATTCGCCGCCCCGGCGAGGCGCGCCGCGAAAAGCGCAGCTTCGCCGCGCACGCTTTCAGCCGCCGCCGCACCATGTTTGCGCAGGATGTGGCTATCCGGAAATGCGCTCAGAAAGGCGATATAGACGGCGAGCGTTGCAAGCGGCGCGTCGCGCCCGCTCGCCCGCGCCTCTCCCAAGGTCTTGAGTCCAATATCGAAAATATCGGAAAAGCCATTGGCGTATTGCCAGGCGATGCGGTCGCGATGGGCGGCGGCGCGCATCGCTTCGATGAGGGTCGTTTCGGCCGGCGCATGCACGTCATGCTGAGGCGCCGAGCCAAGCCCCGCCGGTTGGGCGCGCGCGATGGCGCGAAAGGCGGCGTCGGCGTCGGCGCGGTCGAGACCGGCGAGAACGCGCCCAACCTCAACGCGCAAATCGGCGCTCTTTGCCGTCGCGGCGGCGCTTGCGAGCGGCGCGCAAAGAAGAACAATTCCCAGATTGGTGTTCTGCCCGACGCGCGCCCATGTGGCCTCGATCGCGCCGAGAATGCGTTCGCCGACGCTCGCCTGGGGGGCGGCGATGAAAGGCGCGGCGGCGGCGGCGCTTGCGATGAAATCTTGCGCCTCCATGCCATGGCCGGCGGCGAAGACATGGACATTGCCGGGCTTGGGGGCGGCGAGCTCAGCTTCGCAGGCGGCGACGAAGGCCTGCGCGATCTCTTGCGGCGTCGCCGGCTGAACCATGTCAGGGGCGGGCTCGCGCCGGAACGAGACGCGCCAGCGCGTCCCTCGCGAGGCGTTCGGCGATGGAAAACGGCGTCACCTTCTGCAATCCGCTCCAGCCCGCCATGCTGTTGACTTCGAGAACCAGCGGCGCGCCGTTCTCATCGTTGATGAGATCGACGCCCGCGAAATCGACGCCGAGCGTGCGCACGGCGGCGAGAGCCATGTCGCATTCGCGCGGCGTCGGCTCAACCGCGACGGGTTTCGCGCCCTGGCGCACATTTGTGATCCAATGGCTGGAGCGGCGGCGCATGGTGGCGACGATCTCGCCACGGGAGACGAGAATGCGCATGTCTTCGAAAGGCGGCCGCGTCGGCCCGACAAAGCGCTGGAGATAAAAAACGCCGCGCGCTTCGTCGAGCGAAGGGATGTCGCCTTCGCTTTCAATCAGCCGCAGTCCCCAGCCTTGAGCGCCGAATAGCGGCTTCATCACCAGCGGTCCCTTGCCGCATTCGCGCCGCGCAATGGCGCGCGCTTGAGCAAGCGTCTGCGCGGCGAAGGTTTCGGGCGTCGGAACGCCCGCCTGCGCCAGGAGAAAGCTCGCCATGCTCTTGTCCGTGCAGCGCTCGATGGCGCGCGCGCTGTTGACGAGCGGAACGCGTAGGGCCTCGAGGGCATGCAGTACGCCGAGCCGCATGGTGATCGCCTCCAGCGACCCGTCGCCGAGGGCGCGCACGATGGCGAGATCGGGCAGGGCATGGAAGCCGGGAATAGCGAGGCTCGACGCGCGGGTCGTGTCGATCTTGCAGGCGGAAAGCCGCACGGCGATGGGCGTCGCGCCGGCTGAGCGAAAAGCTTGAAGCGTCTTCTCGACATGCCAGTCGAGCTTATCGGTGAAGACCGCGACGCGGGGCTTTTTACCTCCCCCTTGAGGAGGGAGGTCGATCGCCGGAGGCGCTCGGGTAGGGGTGAAACAATCTGCCGTCACTGAGAACCTGTCACCCCGAACCGCTATGCGGTTCGACCTTCCCCATCAAGGGGCGGGCGATGCGCCATCATCACCCAAACGACTTGTCCAGCAGCGCCTCATTGATCTCGCCGGCGCGGAAGGTCTCGCCGGTCTCGACCGCCGTCACCAGCGCTTCGGCCGGCGAGAACAAGCTGCCGTCGATCTTATAGAAGTCGCCCTTATAGGCTTTAAAAATTTCCGCGAAAGGCCGGCCATAGTCGCGCGACGTGCCGCTCGGGAGCTTTTCGGCGAGTTCCTTGGCCGCCGCCGCCGAACCTTTCACGAAGAGATGGGTGCGCCCGGCGTAGATGATCGCGTCATTGGTGCGGCCCATGGCCTGGACGAAGTCTGGGTGCGGCGGCGACAGCGGCGCGGTCGCGATTCCGTCAATGATGTCATCGAGCGGGAAATGCAGCTCATGCGCCTTGTGCAGCGCAACCTCGAGAACGCGGCCCACGACCTGCACGCTGCCGGCGAGCGATTGCGTCGGCGCATAGATGAAGGCGACATTCTCAGGCTTGACGCCGGATTTCGTCGCGACCTTCTCAACCACTTCCTTGGGCGGCGGGGAGCCGCTTTCGAGCACGATGGTCACGCGTTCGGCCTTGTCCCGATAGGAAATTTCCTCAAAAAGCTTTTCGGCGCGCGCCTGGGCGCGCCCCGGGCCCGAGCCGAGCGCGAAGAATTTCTCATGACTGAGGCTCCAGCCGGCGTATTGGCTGGCGAGGCAAGCGACGACCGGATCCTTGCTCATCACGGTCAGCCAGAACGGCCATTTGGCGGCGCCCGGCGAATGCGCGAGCGTCACGCGGCCGAGCCCGCCCATGCAGATTTCCGTCAGCAGCAGTCCAGCTTCCAGCCCGCCCGGGACTTTGGCGCCGGCGTCGATCAGCAATTCGCCGAGACTGCCCCGTGAAGCCGCGACGCGGTAATGTTCGGCGCCCGCGACCAGACGGTCGACGATCTCTCCCGCAAGAAGGTTAACGCTCGCCGTCACGCGACCGCTCGTATTTTGGCTTCCGCTCACTTGTGGTCCTTCCCTCAACTTTTTATGTGGCGCTACCCGCCGTTCTTTGGCCGACCTATAAAAAAGCGCCTCAGTCGCGCGGAACTTATCGGGCTTTGGGGGGAAACGGAAGCGGGGCCAGCCCTTAGACCGCCGGCGATTGCGAATGGCCTGGAGCATGGGGCCACCGTCCATGAGTGACGTAAAATTTCAATCTTTTTGAGGTTGAAAGGAAACCAATCAGCAGTTGAGGCGTTAGCTTCGCGCCTTGTGCGTTTGCGCACCTTCGGCGGGCGGCCTTCGCGTTTAAAGAGATCAATGGCAATTTTGGAATCAAGGGAACGCAACGATGGATGCGCAGACGACGGAGCAGAACGCCGGCAAGTCCACGTCGGGAAATGTTGCGTTGAACGACGTTTTATACGTCGCCTTGGCGATCGCCGCGATCCTGTTCGGCAATGTTTTTCTGTGCCGCGTCCTCGACGTCGCGCTGGACGCCTGGGCGCGCTAGTTTGCGTTTCACGCCCCTGCGACAGTTTGAAATTTTTGCGACAATCTTGTTTAGCTCGTCGGCGGGCGCTGGCTCACTTCACGCCGCGCCGCGCCTGCGACCATGAGCGATAGGCGCCCGGCGTCATACCTGAATAG
>CAZCJY010000133.1:0-7378 GCA_964498975.1 uncultured Methylocystis sp. | reverse complement strand
CGCCTCGTCAAGGGCGTGAAGAACGGGCCAAGCCCCGCCTGGCTGCAGGCGCGGCTGCGCGAGATCGGCTTGCGCCCGATCAACGCGCTCGTCGACGTCACCAATTTCCTCACCTTCGATCGCGCGCGGCCGCTCCATGTCTTCGACGCGCAGAAGGTGAAGGGCGATCTCGTCGTGCGCCGCGCGAAGAAGGGCGAGACGCTGCTTGCGCTCGACGGCAGAACCTATGAGCTCGACGAGACCATGGTCGTCATCTGCGACGAGAACGGCCCTGAATCGCTTGCCGGCGTCATGGGCGGCGAGGCGTCGGGCTGCGACGAATCGACGACCGACGTGCTGATCGAGACGGCGCTGTGGGACCCGCAGAACATCGCCCATACGGGCCGCAAGCTCGGCATCGTCACCGACGCGCGCTATCGTTTCGAACGCGGCGTCGATCCAGACTTCGCGCTCTCCGGAATCGAGCTTGCGACGCAGCTCGTCCTCGATATGTGCGGCGGCGCGCCGTCACAACTCACGCTCGCCGGCGCGCTTCCGCGGCTCTCGCGCGCGATCAATTTTCCCTGGAACGAAACGAAGCGCCTCACGGGTCTCGACGTTCCGCGCGAAGAAGCGACGATGATTCTCGAGCGCCTCGGCTTCAGCGTGGAAAGCGCCGGCGCCGAGGTTGCGCATATCGCCGCGCCGAGCTGGCGCCCCGACACCGAAGGCAAGGCCGACATCGTCGAAGAAATCGTGCGCATGATCGGCGTCGACAACGTGCCCTCGACGCCGCTGCCGCGCACTGACGGCGTCGCGCCACCCGTGCTGACATTGATGCAGAAGCGCGCCCGCAACGCGCGGCGCGCGCTCGCGGGCCAGGGCCTCGTCGAAGCGGTGACATGGTCTTTCGTTTCGAAAGAGCAGGCGCAGGCTTTCGGCGGCGGCGCGGCGGGACTGGCGCTCGCCAATCCGATCGCCAGCGATCTTTCCGACATGCGGCCAAGCCTGCTGCCGGGCCTTGTTGCGGCGGCCAATCGCAATGCCGCGCGCGGCTTGGGCGATCAGGCGTTGTTCGAAGTAGGACAGATTTTCCTCGACCCCAGCGAGACGGGTCAGCGCCTCGCCGCCACGGGCGTGCGGCGCGGCCTCGCCGGCGCCGGACGCGACTGGTCGGCGCCCGCGCATGTCGCCGGTTCCTTCGACGTCAAAGCCGACGCCATGACCTTGTTGCAGTCGCTTGGGGTCGCGACGGGAGGCATGCAAATCGTTCCGGGCGGGCCGGCGTGGTTTCACCCCGGCCGTTCGGCGACGCTGCAATTTGGGCCCAAAGCCGTCATCGGCCATTTCGGCGAGTTGCATCCGCGCGCCTTGAAGGCGCTCGATGTCGAAGGGCCGATCGCGGGCTTCGAGATCATTCTCGACGCGCTGCCCGCGCCCAAAGCCAAGCCGACCAAGATCAAACCGAAACTGGAGCTCTCCGACCTCCAGCCGCTCTCGCGCGACTTCGCCTTCATCGTCGATCGCGCCGCACGCGCCGGCGATCTGGTAAAGGCGGTGCAGAGCGCCGATCGCGCGCTCGTTACAGATGTGCGCGTCTTTGACGTTTACGAGGGCAAGGGCGTGCCGGAAGGCAAGAAGTCGATCGGCGTCGCGGTGACTTTGCAGCCGCGCGAGAAGACGCTGACCGACGCTGAAATCGAAGCGATCGCGCAAAAAATCGTGACGGAGGCTCAAAAGAAATGCGGCGCAGCGTTGAGAGGATGATCAACCGTCATTGCGAGGCGCAAAGCGACGAAGCAATCCAGGGGCGGCCTCACGGCTCTGGATTGCTTCGCTTCGCTCGCAATGACGGTTTGGCTTTGGCGGTTGCATCATTCTTTGCTGTCGTCGCCACCCCGAGCCTCGCCGCGCCGCGCTCCATCGCCGATTGCGAGGCGATCAAGGAGGCCGACGCCTATAACCACTGCCTCGCCTCCTTCGGCCCGATGCGCGGCCAGCGCGGCAAGACCTATCCGGGCGTCGCCAGCGAAGGCCGCAAAGGCGCCGGCGCCTATCGCGCGCCGCGCTACGGCGGCGCCCAGCTCTCCTATGGCCGCGGCGGCCGGGTGCGGATGGAGTTCACGCCCCGCGCACGATAAGCCTCCACCGGCGTTCGCGAGAAATTGCGACTATCTGCCACGATGAAAATCCTCCCAGCCGAACCAGATCAATAATTGAGGCCTTGTTCGGGTCTCGAAAAAGGAGAACTGGGAGAGAAATTATGCGCAAGGCGATAATGGGATTGTGTCTCGGCGCGTTCGGCGTTGCGTTTTCTGCAACGGTGGCGGCAGCAGCGCCGGTTAGCGTAATCCCGCCGAAGGATGCTGTGGCGCTGGCCGCGACCACGGTGAAATATGGTCCGCCTCCGGGCAAGGAATGTATCAAGTGGACCCGGCGGTTCAGTTCGTCGCACGGTTTCGGCCACCGGCGGTGCGTTCACTGGAAATAGCGCCAAACTAGATCACGACGATCATGCCCCCGCACCCCGCGGGGGCATTTTTGATTTGGTCGCGCCCAATGGCTGTTAAACCCCAAATTTACCTCTTGCCCAAAGCCGCCGGCCCCATTAAATATGCCCTTCCGGGGCTGGCCAATCGACCTGCGGCCCCGTTTTCAGATTTGAGCTTCCGCCTGAAGTTAGAGCGCTTACAAGGGCTTAGCGGATGGCGGCGGATAGGCCGGCGGACCCGGGGGTCTTCCCTCGTGTCCGGTCCGGCCATGTCCTGTCCGAGACTGCCGGCGCACGCAAGGGGCTGCAAAGCCCCGCAGCGGCTCAATCGGCCCGAGAGACGACGGCGCGTCCGTCGCCTTGAGGGCGGCCTGCACAGACGGGGAAACCGTAATTTTTGAGGCCGCAAGCGGGTCGACCGCAAGCGCCCTTCGAATTTGGTTCGCGCCCCTTCAACCAAAGCGGTTTTTCGCCAATCGGCGTTCCGACTTGGGGACAGGATCTACGGCGCCGCTTGGGTCATCCAAGCGGCATGTCGCAACCGGCGGAGTTTTGACTCCGCCAGTGGAGAGAGCAACCGTGGACAGAGCGGAGAAAAAGGAAGCGGTAGCGACGTTGCGCGAAGTCTTTTCAAAGACAGGCGTTGTCGTCGTCGCCCACTACTCCGGCCTGACCGTGGCTCAGTTGCAGAACCTGCGCAAGCAGGCGCGCGACGCGGGCGCTTCGGTCCAGGTCGCAAAGAACCGCCTCGCCAAGATCGCTCTCGATGGCGCCGACGTCGCCTCTATCGGCCCCCTTCTCAAGGGGCCGACCCTGATCGCCTATTCGGACGATCCGGTGGCGGCGCCGAAAGTCGCCGTGGCCTTCGCCAAGGACCATGACAAATTCGTCATCCTCGGCGGCGCCATGGGCAAGACAGCTCTGAATCCGGACAGCGTGAAGTCGCTCGCGACCATGCCGTCCCTCGATGAACTGCGCGGCAAGCTCGTGGGCCTCATCCAGGCGCCCGCGACCAAGATCGCCCAGCTCTCCACCGCGCCGGCCGCCAAGCTCGCGCGCGTGTTCGGAGCCTACGCCAACCGAGACGCGGCCTAAGAGGCCCGAACCAGACAGAACCAAATTCGAAGGACGTTACAAATGGCTAATCTCGAAAAAATCGTCGAAGACCTCTCGGCCCTCACTGTGCTCGAGGCGGCTGAGCTCGCCAAGCTTCTCGAAGAGAAGTGGGGCGTCTCCGCTGCTGCGGCCGTCGCCGTGGCGGCTGCGCCGGGCGCCGCCGCCGCAGCGCCGGCAGCCGAAGAGAAGACCGAGTTCAACGTGATCCTGGCCGCGGCTGGCGACAAGAAGATCGAGGTCATCAAGGAGGTCCGCGCGATCACCGGCCTCGGCCTGAAGGAAGCCAAGGACCTGGTTGAAGGCGCGCCGAAGCCGGTGAAGGAAGGCGCTTCGAAGGAAGAGGCCGAGAAGATCAAGGCGACCCTCGAAAAGGTCGGCGCCAAGGTCGAACTCAAGTAATTCCGCTCGCCGCGTCAAGCGGCGGCGTAACGGAAATCGCGGTCCCGGCTCAGGCCGGGGCCGCGCGCGGTTGAGGGAGGCGCGGGGGCGGCGAAGCCGAACGAAGCGCCTGACAGGGCGAGAGACGTTTCGCAACGAGACGATCGGCCCTTACGAGAAGAGGCTCGAAAAGCGACATGGCTCAGACGTCGGCGAAAAAATTCACCGGTCGCAAGCGCATCCGCAAGTTTTTTGGACATATCCGCGAAGCCGCGGCCATGCCCAATCTGATCGAGGTGCAGAAGGCCTCCTACGATCAGTTCCTGCTTGTCGACGAGCCCAAGGGCGGACGTCCCGAAGAGGGGCTGCAGTCCGTCTTCAAATCCGTCTTTCCGATCTCCGACTTCTCGCAGGTCTCTCTGCTCGAATTCGTGCGCTACGAATTCGAGCAGCCGAAATATGACGTCGACGAATGCCGCCAGCGCGGCATGACCTACGCCGCGCCGCTGAAAGTGACGCTGCGGCTCATCGTGTTCGACGTCGATCCCGACACGCAGGCGAAGTCGGTCAAGGACATCAAGGAGCAGGACGTCTACATGGGCGACATGCCCTTCATGACGTCGAACGGCACCTTCGTCGTCAACGGCACCGAGCGCGTCATCGTCTCGCAGATGCACCGCTCGCCCGGCGTGTTCTTCGACCATGACAAGGGCAAGAGCCACTCCTCGGGCAAGCTGCTGTTCGCCGCCCGCATCATTCCCTATCGCGGCTCCTGGCTCGACATCGAGTTCGACGCCAAGGACATCGTCTATGCGCGCATCGACCGTCGCCGCAAGATTCCGGTGACGTCGCTGCTGTTCGCGCTCGGCCTCGACGGCGAAGAGATTCTCTCGACCTTTTACAAGACGATCACTTACACCGCCGACGGCGAGTTCTGGCGCATGCCCTTCGACGCCGAGCGCGTCAAGGGCGTGAAGGCCGTTGCCGACATGGTCGACGCCGACTCGGGTCAGGTCATTCTCGAAGCCGGCAAGAAGCTCGCCGTGCGCGCCGCGCGCCAGCTCGCCGAAAAGGGCGTGAAGGCGATCCGCGTCGCGCCAGAGGAGCTTTACGGCCAATATCTCGCGCAGGACCTTTTCGATCCGGCGACCGGCGAAATCTTCGCCGAGGCCGGCGACGAAATCACCGTGAAAACGCTGCCGCTGCTCATCGAGAAGGGCTTCGACGAACTGCCCATTCTCGACATCGATCACATCAACATCGGCCCCTATATCCGCAACACGCTCGCCGTCGACAAGAACAGCAGCCGCGAAGAAGCGCTGTTCGACATCTATCGCGTGATGCGTCCGGGCGAGCCGCCGACGATGGACACGGCGGAAGCCATGTTCCATTCGCTGTTCTTCGACCCCGAGCGCTACGATCTTTCGGCCGTCGGACGCGTGAAGATGAACATGCGCCTCGATCTCGACGCGCCGGACACGACGCGCACGCTGCGCCGCGAGGATATTCTCGCGGTGGTGAAGGCGCTCGTCGATCTTCGCGACGGCCGCGGCGAGATCGACGACATCGACCATCTCGGCAATCGCCGCGTGCGCTCGGTCGGCGAGCTGATGGAGAATCAGTATCGCCTCGGCCTGTTGCGCATGGAGCGCGCGATCAAGGAGCGCATGTCCTCGGTCGACATCGACACGGTGATGCCGCAGGACCTGATCAACGCCAAGCCGGCGGCCGCCGCCGTGCGCGAGTTCTTCGGCTCCTCGCAGCTCTCGCAGTTCATGGATCAGACCAATCCGCTGTCGGAGATTACGCATAAGCGCCGTCTCTCGGCGCTGGGTCCGGGCGGCCTCACGCGCGAGCGCGCCGGCTTCGAGGTGCGCGACGTGCATCCGACGCATTACGGCCGCATCTGCCCGATCGAGACGCCGGAAGGCCCCAACATCGGCCTCATCAATTCGCTCGCGACCTTCGCGCGCGTCAATAAATACGGCTTCATCGAAGCGCCTTACCGCCGCGTGCGCGACGGCAAGGTGACGGGCGAGGTCGCCTATCTCTCCGCCATGGAAGAGGCGAAATATCACGTCGCCCAGGCCAATGCGGTCGTCGACAAGGACGGCAATCTGACGGAAGACCTCGTGCTCTGCCGTCACGCCGGCGACGTGATGCTCGTGCCGCGCGAAAAGGTCGATGCGATGGACGTGTCGCCCAAGCAGCTCGTCTCGGTCGCCGCCGCGCTCATCCCGTTCCTCGAGAATGACGACGCGAACCGCGCGCTGATGGGCTCGAACATGCAGCGTCAGGCCGTGCCGCTCGTCAAGGCCGACGCGCCGCTTGTCGGCACCGGCATGGAGCCGGTCGTCGCGCGGGATTCGGGCGCGGCGATCGCCGCGCGGCGCGCTGGCGTCGTCGATCAGATCGACGCGACCCGTATCGTCGTGCGCGCCACGGAAGAGCAGGACCCGGCCAAGCCCGGCGTCGACATCTACCGGCTGATGAAGTTCCAACGCTCGAACCAGTCGACCTGCATCAACCAGAAGCCGCTCGTGCGCGTAGGCGATCTGGTGCGGACCGGCGACATTATCGCCGACGGCCCGTCGACGGACCTCGGCGATCTGGCGCTCGGACGCAATGTGCTCGTCGCCTTCATGCCGTGGAACGGCTACAACTTCGAGGACTCGATCCTCCTCAACGAACGCATCGTCAAGGACGACGTCTTCACCTCGATTCACATCGATGAATTCGAGGTGATGGCGCGCGACACGAAGCTCGGTCCGGAAGAGATCACCCGCGATATTCCCAACGTCTCGGAAGAGACGCTGAAGAATCTCGACGAAGCGGGCATCGTCTATATCGGCGCCGAAGTGCAGGCGGGCGACATTCTCGTCGGCAAGATCACGCCCAAGGGCGAAAGCCCGATGACGCCGGAGGAAAAGCTCTTGCGCGCCATCTTCGGCGAGAAGGCGTCGGATGTGCGCGACACCTCGCTCCGCGTGCCGCCGGGCGTGCAAGGCACGATTGTCGAAGTGCGCGTCTTCAACCGTCACGGCGTCGAGAAGGACGAGCGCGCCCAGGCGATCGAGCGCGAGGAGATCGAACGTCTCGCGAAAGACCGCGACGACGAGCTCGCGATCCTCGATCGCAACGTCTATGCGCGCCTCTCTGAGACGCTCATCGGCAAGGTCGCCATCGCGGGGCCGAAGTCCTTCAAGAAGGGCGAGAAGGTGAGCCAAGCGATTCTCGACGAATATCCCCGCTCGCAGTGGTGGACCTTCGTCGTCGAGGACGACGCGCTGATGGCGTCCATCGAAGCCGTGCGCAAGCAATATGACGAGGCGAAGAAGGGGCTCGAAAACCGCTTCCTCGACAAGGTCGAGAAATTGCAGCGCGGCGACGAATTGCCGCCCGGCGTGATGAAGA
>CAZCJY010000132.1:0-7383 GCA_964498975.1 uncultured Methylocystis sp. | reverse complement strand
TGCCTTTTCCGAGCATGAAGGACGATCCGGCGCTGGCGCGTCTTGCGGCGAACGCGGCGCAGGAAGGCGACGCCGCCGCGGCGCGGGAATTACGCCAGGCGGCGCAACGCGCTTGGACGGCGGATTCGATCCTCGCGCAATTCGCGGAAGCGAAACGCTGGAGCGAGACGCATTCGGCGCCGATCATCATCAATGAATTCGGCGTGCTGAAATGGAAGGCGCGGCGCGCCGACCGGCTCGCCTGGATCGCCGCCGTCCGCGCCGCCGCGCAGGCGCATGGCTTCGGATGGGCGCATTGGGATTATTCCACGAGCTTCGGGCTGCTCGACGACGCGGGCGCCATCGACGAAGGCGTTATCCGCGCGCTGTTCCCGCCGTGAGACGCATCGCGCGTTGCTCTGCTATGCGCCTTTCGTGACCCGTCGCGCGCTTCGCCTGCGCAAGCGGCGCGAGCGCGCGGTCGGTCGCGCCCAAGGACAGTCCGGCGAGACCCATCACGAAAGGAAGGGACAGCGGAACGAAATAGGCGTCCTCCTGAAACAGGCCGTTGACGAGGCAGATGAGGATCGCGCTCGCGGTGAAAGCCAGCGCCGGCGCACCGGTGGCGCGATAGAGCCGCCAGCCGGTCCTCGCGATCCAGACGTAAAAGGCGATCACGACCGCCGCCGCGACGCCGAGCTGATACAAGAGCACGCCGAACGCGCTCTCGACCGCGACGGAGGCCGCGCCCTCGCGCTGGAAGCTGGCCCAGTCGAGCGTGGAGAAATCGGGGATCGACAGATTGCCGCCATCGCCGAGCGTATGTCCCAATGGCCAGGCGACGAAGCCATTGACGCCGCCAAGAAGCCCGAGCACATGGAAATCGCCGCTGCGATAGCCCGATTCGAACACGAAGATCGCATAGACGACGAGGCCGATGAGCAATCCCTTCAGCGGCCAGTTCGAATTTCGCTTGCGCGCGAAAAAGAAGAAGAGCGCACAGCCGAGCGCCAGCGCGATCGGCCCCTTCGCGCTTGTCGCAATGAGCAGCGGCGCGGCCAAAAGCGCGACCGGCCAATATCCATGCGCGAGAAGAAAGGCGATGAAGATCGCCAGAAAATAGGCGAGGCTGATCGTGTTGAAGTTCGGGCCGATCAGCCTTTGCACCTCAAATCCGAAATCGCTTGTGAGCGTCGTGTTGAGCAAGGTAGCGCGCGAATAATCCAATACGCTCGTGATCACCACGCCCTGCTCCATGTCGCGTTTGATTTCGTCGACATTGAGCAGGCGCTTGGCCGAGAAGAGCGTCAGATAGGACCAGCCGTTCGTGAGGTTGAGCCAGCCCTCGACCCAGAACAGCTCGAAATAGGAGCAGATCATCACCAGCGAGAGCAGGACAAGCGCGATCTGCGGCAGCGGCAGGCGATGCCTGGCGCCGACGATCAGGAAGGTTTGGAAGACCAGGATCGGCAGACCGATATTGCGCAGATAAACGGTCGCGTTGCGCGGATTGAGCGCTAGTCCGAGCACGAAATAGACGCCGACAATGGCGAGAACCGCGACCGACGCATAGATCATTCGGCGGATGAAGGGCGAGAAATCCGACGGACTGCGCAGGAAGCCGTAAGCGACGACCAAATAGCACACGGCCGTCGTCACGAAACTGTAGCTCTTGAGAATCTCTATGTCGGCATAGTCGGTGAATTGCGGCGATATCAGCGCGGCAAAGACATTCTGGAAAACATTCGCGACGAAAATGACGATCGGCACATCCTGCTCGAAGGCGCGCGCGACGATGAGCGCGGCGACGACGCAAACGATGAGCGCGACCGCCTGCGACGCGAGATGCAACAAGATCGGCGCGCCGGTCATCGCGAAGGCGAGGAGGAACGCGCGCAGGATTCCCGGCCAGTCGACGTCCGCGTCGGCGCCGTTCCTTGTCAATGCGAAGGAGGATGTGCGCACGCGAGTCGCCTTGCCGTTCGGGATCGAGCCTTCTTGGGCGCCGACAATATTTTGTCTATATGCGGAATGCCGAATCTCCCTCGTTCAATGCTGGAAGCCCTGATAGAGCGCCGGCAGCTCCTTCATCGGGATTGGCGCGCCGTCCCTCTTCTCGCCGAGGAAGAACACGCCGGACGGCCCGTCCCAGAGCGATTTTTCGGAGACGAGGCGATCGAGAATTTGCGCCGCGAGATAGAAAGGCAGCGCGGCGGCGTTGGCGGCCACCTTGCTGCGGCTCAATCCCCAGACGAGATATTTCACCGACCAGGCGAGGACGAAGGCGGGCCCGCCGTTGCCGCCCAGGTCGATCAGCCTGAAATCCTTGAACAGATAGCGATGCCCCGTCACCGTGTAACGGGTGAAGTCATAGGCGCCCTCATGCACCTGCTGCATGAAAGGCGTTTCGGCGTAAACGACGCCGCCGTGCTTCAAGACGCGCTCGATCTCGGCGACGGCGGCGGCCGGGGAGGCGACATGCTCAAGCACCGCCTGAATCCACACGCCGTCAAAACTTTGATCCTTGAACGGCAGATAATGCGCATCGGCGATATAATCGACAGTCGGGCTGAAATAGATGTCAACGCCCGTTCGCTCGATCGCGGGGTCGCTCCAGAGGCGCTCCGTGCCGGCGCCCTTCGATCCCGATCCGATGATCAACACCGATGGATTTGCGGCGCGCGATTTGACGAGATCGACGAAGCGGCCGCAGTTTCGGATCGTCACTTGCGAGACGCCGTAGATGAAGCTGCGCAAGGCGTCCATCAGTTTCGTCGCCCGGCGCGGCACATAGAATCCGCTTGTGTCATAGACGGATGGATCGCAAATCGTGTCCGTCTTGTCGAAGGCGATGAGGATCGGCGCGCTGGCGTAGCGCTTGAAGTGATGCGGCGGCTTGGCGTGCGGGCAGGCGCCATTTGTGCAGGCGAGCGCGTCGCCGCTCTCGACGAGCGGCCGCTTCTCCGCGCAGGGGCAGCAAAGCGCGTCGCGTGACATAAAACCTCTTTCCCATCGTCGGCGCGCCCGCAGGGCGCGATAGACCTTCCGCCATGAATTAAGCGCTACCGCAGGAATTGCATCGAATTTTATGATCGCATGGATAAAATGCGCGAGCTATGATCCAGGCTGGTTAACAGGCGCCGCCGCCCGGGCCGCCGGAGCGGGCGATATAGCGCTAACCACCATGCCCTAATCGGCTGGCGCGCGCACATCGTCCAGACTATTCAATTCGCAACTGTTGGCGCACGGGCCGAGCGGAGACTGAGCAGGAATGGCAGGCCGCCTGAAAGATCTGGCGCAAAAGGCGCGATCCCATCAGGCCGCGATTTCCGCCGTCATCGCCATGGGCCTGAAGGGCGTCGGCGCGCTGCTCACGCTCGCCGTGTTTACCCTCGCCGCCCGCGCCATGACCGCAGATGATTTCGGTCTGCTCGCGATCTGGTTCAACGCGCTGGGCTTCCTGGGGATAGCCGCCACCTTCGGACAGGACACGCTGATCGCGCGCTCTTTTGGCGAATATGCCGGCAAGGGCGACTATGCGCTGGCGTGGGGCGCCTATCGCTACGGCTGGCGCTGGACCATCGCATCGGCTGCGATTTTCGCTTTTGGCGTCTTCACGCTCACGCCCCTGTTCTTTCCGGGGATCGCGCGCGCCGCCGTATTGGCGGGCGCGATGTTTCTGCTGACGCAGACCTGTCTGCATTATTCGTCGCATTCCGCCCGCGTGGCCGTGAATTTCGTCATTTCAGAAACGCATCGCGAATTGACATGGCGCGTCGTTCTGATCGGCGTCGTGATTTGGGCGGTGGCGCATCAGGGGCTGACGCCGGCCGAGTTCTTCGCCGCCGCCGCCGTCGGGCAGATTCTTTCGATCGGCGCCCAGCTCTATTACATGCGCCGCGCCTATCTTCGCCATCCGGTCGCGCGGCTGTGCGAGGACAAGCGCGGGGAATGGGGCGCGCGCGCCCGTTCGATGTGGCTTTCCGCCATGGTCGAAGGCGCGAGCCTCTATTTGGACGTCATGCTCATCGGCTATTTCGCGTCGCCCGCCGTCGCCGGCGAATATTTCGTCGCCGCGCGCATCGCCAATATCTTCCTGATGGTGCAGACGGGATTGAACACTTATTCTGTTTCGCATAGCGCCAATCTATATTTCTCCGGGCAAGTTCAAAAGCTGCAGGACATTTTGCGTTCGCTCGTCGTCGTCGCGGCGGCGCTCGTCACGCCATGCCTGCTGCTGATCTATGTTTTCGGCGCGCAGATCCTGACGATTTTCGGCGAGCGTTACGCGAGCGTCTATCCCATGCTCGTCACGCTTTCGACCGCCGCCTACATCATGTGTCTGTCTGGCTCCGCCTCGATCATCCTGCTGACGACAGGGCATGAGAAGCTCTATTCGCGCGTCATCAGTTTCGCGACGCTGGCGCGTATGTCGCTTACGGCGTTGCTGGCGGCGCAATTTGGCGCTTTTGGCGCCGCTTGCGGCTGGGCTTTCGTCAATGCGCCGCTCTTCGCAATTCTCGCCGCCATATGCCGGCGAGTCTGCGGCGTCGATCCGTCGATCGTCAGCGTCTTGCGCGCAAGCAGTCGGCCGCTGCCACCGGCTTTGTTGCAAGATCGGGCGAGTGACTCACGCGACGCCGTCTGAATGCGCGGCGTGGCTGTCGATCATCCGATGCGTGAATCTCCGCAAGGCCAAATTCCTTGGCGTGAAGATAACGCCGTCGATGCACTCAAGACGGCCGCAACGATTGATCGTATGTAATCGTGAACCGGGCCAGCGCGCGCCAGGCTCGACATATTTCACCAGCGTCTGGCGGAACGTCTGCGGCGTCAGCTCGTCGATGCGCATGATGGCGAGGCGCCGGCCGTAGCCCTGCGAACAATCCTGCGCGGGGCGTAGCAATGCGCCATTGACGCGCGCGACGGCGCCTGCGGGCCGCGCGAAGCGCGAATCGACGAGCGCCGGCCAGCGCGCATGCGCCCGCCAGGGGCCGAAGAGATCTTCCGCGTAGTGGAGCGTCAGCGTGTCGGAATAGCCGCCGGCGCCCTCGCGTACGACCGATGTCATCCAGAAGCGGCCGTCATGTCGAAAGATCGTCGCGTCGGCCGCTTCGACATTGTCGATGGGGCGCGCGACGCGCTCCCATCTGCGAGGGAATTCGACGCAGCGATAGAGCGTCACCGCGCCCGAGGCCGAGGCCTCGGGCAACATGTAGAGCCCGCCCTCATGCTCGATCAGGGATGGATAGGAGAGGTGCCAGGGCTCCTCGATCGCAGGAGCTGGATCCCCTTTAGGGCCTTTTTCGTCGAAGGCTTGGAAGTAGATCGCGCCGCGATCCTTGCGATAGTCGAGACGCTCATAAAAGACGCCCGTCTGTTCGCGCCATGCGCAAGGGAAAGGGTCGGCGGCGAAATTCAGGTCGCGGTCCTGCATCACTCGCCAGGGTTCGCCGGCCAGCGCGCCTGTTTCCAGAACGCCGGGACCGTCGACAAAGCGCCAGCCGACGCGCCAGTGCGGCGAGAGACAACAGAGATGGTAGATTTTGCGCGCCGCCTGGAAGGCGATATTGCGCAATGCGAATGCGACGGGATTTCTCGCCTCCTTCCTTTCGTTTTGCGGCGGCGGGTCGAGCGGCCCCGGCGGAGCGGTCAGCGCCTGTTCGATAAGCGAAACGATGCGCGAGTAGACGGCCTCCAGACCGCCGGTCAGTCCATCGGCGGTTTCGAGAGACGGCAGGCCTTGCGCGAGGAGCGCGCCAGTCGTGGCGTCTTGGATCGCGATGGTGGGCGCCTGTCCGGAAAGCAAAGCCGCAACGGCGTTTCGATCGGACGCCTCGCCGTCGTAAAGCGGGCGCAGAACGCGGACCTGGTCAGAAGCCGCGACATCGCCGGCAAGATCGATGACGATGTCGGCCGAGGAAGCCGACGGCTCCGGCTCGGCGCGCGCATCGCACGCATCGCACAGCGTCGGTTGCGATCGACGCAGCAGAAGGCGCTCCAGGCTCAGCAGCGGCGCGACGCCGTCTGGCCAACCCTCGCCGCGGTCCTCGAAACGAAAGGCGACTTCCGCGCCCGGAAGGACATGCGCAAGCCGCGCGCGCAATCGCTGGTGCCAGCGCAGGAAGCGGGCGCGCGGAACCGCAATGTCGATCCGCCGCGCCGTCATCGCGGCGCGGGCTCCATCAGCCGCAGATATTGCTCGATCATTGCATCGAGTGGGAAACGTTCGGCCAGACGGCGCCCGCGCGCCGTCAAAGTTTCATTGAGCGCTTGATCGTCCAATATATGCCGTGCGGCCGCGGCGAAAGCTTTCGTGTCTTGCGCATCGACGAAGAGCGCGCAGGGCTCGCCGTCGACGGCGAGCACATCGCGCAAGATTCCGAGATCGTTGACGATGACCGGAACGCCCGCCTGCGCCGCCTCCACCGGCGCGAGGCCGAATGTTTCCACCGCGCTTGGAAAGACGAAGCAGTCGAGCGCGGCGAGAAAGGCGCCGATCTGCGCCGTGTTCAATTCGCCGAGAAAATGAACGTGATCCGAGACGCTAAGCGATGTCGCGAGGGCTTCAAGCCGGGCGCGGTCCTCGCCCTGACCGGCGAGCGCAAGATGCTGCGCCCTGTTCTCCGTCAGCAGGCGAATGGCGAGATCGAGCTGTTTCAGCGGGTGCAGCCGCGCCGCGCAGCCGAGCAATTCGCAGTCCTGCGGCAGGCCGAGTTCGCGCCGGGCTTCCGCTTTCGTCATGGCCGCGGATTTGTCGAAGAAACCGTGGTCGATGCGGGTGATGCGCCGGCTGTAGGCGCGCGGATAGTCTTTATACGCCGCCTCCGTCGCCGCCGAATTGACGACGATGTAATTGTAAAAGCCCGCCGTGCCCAGAGCCTTGTCCGCAAGGGCCACGGCCGGCGGAATCGACTCGACGGGCGACAGCTGATTGGCGATGACAAGCGGCGTGCGCGTCAAGCGGGCGATGGGCGCGGCGAAGACATTGCCGTAATGCTGCAAAGTAATCACGACGTCGGGCGTTTCGCGGCGAAACTCCTTATAGAGCTCGGCGAAGATTTTCAGCACGCCGGAAAGCGACGACGGCCGTTCCGGCGCGCAGTAGAAGACGTTCTCATCCGCGTCGAAGGCCTCGGTGCGGCGAAAAAGAAAAATCTGCCGGACGCGCCAGCCATGTTTGGCGAAGCCCTGCGCAAGCTGGCGCGCGATCTCCTGTGCGCCGGCATTTTCGGCCTGGGTCTGCACAAGGGCGACGGTTTTTGGGGGCTTCGCTTTGGAATTCGCGGGTGGATGCATAAAATCCACTTAGACATTAAAGCGTCCCGTTGCGCCAGCCTCCTTGCGCGCAAGGGTTAAGCGGCCAGCGTCTTTACGATTTCGACAAATCATCCGCCGCGAGGC
>CAZCJY010000131.1:0-7413 GCA_964498975.1 uncultured Methylocystis sp. | reverse complement strand
AAAATCCGTAGGGCCGCAAGGCCTGTGCCGGTTCGATTCCGGCCGCCCGCACCAACTGCTGCACGTCGTTGGCGCATGAGATTGACAGCGCCTCGATCAAGTCCCGAACCAGTTTCGGCCTTACGCGAATCCGACCCATTAGTTCAGCGCGTAAATCCCTCATAAACGAAAGCGCTTCTGATCACTTCGGCATCGTTCTCGGTCACTCCTTGCGCACGAACAACGTCGTACCACGTAGTGCGCACCCTATCGGTCATATCTGAAACGATGGCCTTTGCCTCTTCCTCTTCGAGGAGAAAGCGGGCATGCTGCGAAAGCAGGTTTTTGGCATTGGCAAAACGGCCCTGATCGCCTATCACCATCGCGAGATCACGGCGCTCCTGGGCGATCTGAGGCGACGGAGTCAGGTCGTAGGCAGGAGAGAGTCGCCAATCGCGCTCTTTCGCAATGAGCGCATGATTACGCGGATGATCGTCGGCGTTCGAGATCAGCGCGTTGAAGACCATGCGGCGAAAGAGTTCGGCGGCATCCCCTTTGGGGTCTCCGACCACGCGGCGCAGCTCCTCCGACATAAAGACGTATGACCATCTGCCTCTCGCTTCAGGCGCTTCTTCCGCGCGAAGAAGGGTGAGGCCGCTGATCATTCTAGCTTTCATGTATCCCTTCGCTGTCTTTTCGCGGTCGAAGCGTTTGATTAAAAGCACATCTTTTCCGGCAATCGTTTCGACCCGGCTTGTCGCGACGCTGATGGCGCAGGTTCTTGCAAGTTCAAGCATGGCGCGTTCGACGCGTGTGTTGTTCCATCGGTCGTCAGGGCGGTTGAATTTTGCGATCCACAATCCTTCGTCGTCTTCCACAACGGCTTTCGGGCGCGCGCCGCCCATCGAAGTGCCGATGAGCATCAAATCCTGGACCTGCGCAGCTTCCTCGGTTTTGACGTCTTCCTCGCGCATCAGTGCTTCGGCGATTTCCTGAAGCTTCGCGAGTTCAAGAGTCTTGTTGAACTTGCGCCGGGGGGCTGGAGGCTGCTGGTTAAGGCCAAAGCCGAGCGCCCCCGCGCGGTCGTCCGCTGAATTGAGAAGATAATCCAGTTCGCCGAACCGAACTTCGCCGAAGTGTTTCTCAATCACGCGGCGGCCCCAGTAGTCGGGGCCGGAATCGCGCAACGCGCCGAATACGCCATTCAGGCGTGCGGTTTCGTAAGTGGCGGCGGAGAGTTTGAGCTCGACGGGATCGAGTGCAACAGCGTTGCCGCGCGCGAGATAGGATTTTCCATAGATGAAACGGCCCAGCGCATTACCGCGCCGGTCCTTTGTCAGTTCGAAGCGTCCCGCCGTTACGGATTCGTTTTCGCCCGGTAGTGTGATGTAGACGAAGCATTCCGTAACGGCCTTAGAATTCATTATCCAGGCCTCCGCTCTTGCGGGCGCGCCTGCGCGCTTTCGAAGCCTCCAGTGAAAGACCTTCCTTGTCCTTTAAGGGATCGGCCAGTTCTTCAAACGACTGAAGCAAGTCGTAAAGCCAAAGCAGTGCTGAATAGACCACGATGCCTGTCGAAGCCTTGCCCTTTTCGGCATCCATCACCGCGCGCGGCCCCGTCCCGATTCTTTCGGCGGTGTCCTCGATCGTGAGATTCCGGCGAACCCTCGCCATGCGCAGGTTGGCGCCCAGGCGTTTCAAAGCCTGTTCGACGGGAAACGGGGGAGCAGTTTGAAGCTTATTACGTGCAACCATATGCTCTCAAGAGCCTCTAAAATCGTTTAAGGAGCCCTAAAAAGCTTATCCGAGTCGACCCACGTGAACAAGAAATTGCTATTAAGAGCATCTAATATTATTTAACATGCTCTCAAGAGCGTAATATTCCCCGCGAGAGTATGGAGAATGTCCGCCGTTCTCCGCAAACTGTGGCATAATCCATCCAGTGAATAGGCTGGGCTTGCGTCAACTGTGTTCTTACGCCGATTGGCCAATCCTTCCACCGCAACACGCGCTTCTGATGCCTAACCGCTGTGTCACTGCGCAGCCGTTTAAGGGCGTCGCTCGCGGCTTTACGGCCGCCCGCACAACTTCCTTGAACCTTGAGCCGTGCGCGCCGATGTTTGGGCGTCAGCGGTTTCACGCCAGCCGGCTGCGCCGTCGGCCGTAAAGAAAATAAATCGCGAGACCGATCGCCATCCAGAGCGCGAAGCGTTCCCAGGCGACGGCGGGAAGCCGCGACAGCAGCCACAGCGAGAAGGCGACGCCCATCAGCGGCGTATAGGGAACGAAGGGCGTGCGGAAGCTGCGCGCCGCGTCGGGGCGCGTCCGGCGCAGCACGATGATCGCCGAGCAGATGACGACGAAGGCGGAGAGCGTGCCGATATTGACGAGCTCCGCCACCTCCCTGATCGGATAGAGCGCGGCGACAACGGCCGTGAGCGCGCCGGCGATCAGCGTCGGCCGATAGGGCGTTCGAAAACGCGGATGAACGCGCGCGAACCAGGCCGGCAGCAGGCCGTCGCGACTCATGGCGAACCAGATGCGCGCGCAGGCGAGCAGAAAAGCGAGCATCACGCTCGCGATTCCCGCGACCGCCGCAAGCGACACGACGAAGGCGACCCAGGGCAGGCCGAGCGAGGCGAAAGCGGTCGCGACCGGCGCGGGATTATTGAGCGTATCGTAACGCACGACGCCCGTGAGGATGAGCGACATCGCCACATAAAGCGTCAGCGCCACGACGAGCGACAGCATAACGGCGCGCGGCACGTCGCGCTGCGGCGCGCGGGCTTCCTCGGCCGCCGTCGTCAGCGTGTCGTAGCCGAAGACCGCGAAGAAGACGACCGCCGCGCCCTCGGCGACGCCCGAAAAGCCGAAGGGCATGAAGGGCGTCCAATTCTCCAGTCGCACATAGGGAAGGCCGGCCACGATGACGAGCAGCGCCGCGGCGATTTTGACGATCACCATCGCCATATTGAAACGCGCGCCGAGTTCGACGCGCAGCGTCAACAGGCCGGCGACTCCCAGCGCGCCGAGCGCGGCGAAAAGGTCGATCACGCGCCCCGCGCCCGTGGCGGGCGCGCCCATCGCCCATTCCGGAAGGCTTGCGCCAAATTGCGCGAGAAGCGCCTGCAAATAGGCGGACCAGCCGATGGCGACCACCGCGACGACAAGCGTATATTCGAGCAGCAAATCCCAGCCGATGACCCAGGCGACGAGTTCGCCGAGCACGGCGTAGGCGTATGTATAGGCGCTGCCGGCGACGGGGATCATCCCCGCGAATTCGGCGTAGGAGAGCGCCGCAGCGCCGCTGGCGACGCCCGCGATGAGGAATGACAGCGCGACTCCCGGTCCGGCCTGCGTCGCCGCGACGACGCCTGTGAGCACGAAAACGCCGACGCCGATCAGTCCGCCAAGGCCAATGCCTGTGAGCTGCCAGACGCCGAGCACGCGACGAAATTCGCCTGGCCGGTCGGCTTCGGCTTGCAGTTCTTCGATCGATTTGGCGCGCAGCAGCGGCGCAAGGCGAGAGGGTAGTTTCATCGAAGGCCTATCGCGGAGGCGCAGGCAGCGCGCCGCGCCAGTCATTAGGCCATCGGCGCTCGCCTGTCATGAACCGCAAAACACGGGCCGCAAAAAAAGAGCGGTCCTTTTTAAGACCGCTCCTTTCCGCAAAAACGCGCGACGCGACGCTCTACAAGGCTATTTCGTCGCCGCCTCGAGATGGGTCAGCGCCTCCTCGGCGTGTTTCGTCGCGACGTCGGCGTGTTTCTGCTTGCCGTGGTCGATGGCGGCTTCAAGATGCGTGATGCCTTCTTTCGTGTGCGCATTGGCCTTCTCGACCTGCGCCGCCTTGGCGTGCTTAAGCGCTTCTTCGGCGTGCGTCGTCAGCACGTCGGCATGACCCAGCTTGCCGTGCTCGATCGCCTGTTTGGTGTGAGTAATCGCTTCGGCCACATGGTTTTCAGCCAAAGCGAATGACGGCGCGAAGAACGCCGCGACGCCAAGAGCGAGAGCGGTGGCGAAAATTCTGCGATTCATGGGTGTCTCCTCAAAGCAGCGCCGCATGCTTTAGATATGGGACGTCGGCGACCGCGATCGAGTCCTTGAGCTTTATTTGAACCTTTAGCGATTGCCGCAGCTTGCCCTGGGTTGCGGCTACTTGTCGCGGCTGGCGTCACTGCCGGTCCGCCGCGTAAAGCTCGCAGCTCTCGCCAAACTCGGCGAGGCCGCCCTCCAGAAAGGAGGCGAGCAGCGGAACGCCAAGCAGATAGGCGGAGGTCGAGCGTTCATGCCGCGCTCGCGCCTGGGCGACCGCGTCCTTCCATTCCTCGGCGGAAAATTCGCCACGCCCGACCCACATGAGCGCGACAAGCTCCGCCTGCTCATCGACGTCCATCGCGTCGATGAAGGATGCGACTTCGTTGCGCACCGTGGCGAAAGCCTCTTCGGTCAACACGCTGACGAATCCGTCGTCCGTAGCGTTGGAGGCGTCGGCCTGAACGCCTTCGTCTTCGCTTTCCAGTTCGCGCGCCTTCACGACAATGAAACAGACTTTGTCCGTATTGATGGTCGGCATGTTTTTCGTCCCCTGCTTTCAGCGCTTCGGCAAAACCGCCAATGCTTAACCTTTGCCCTTGTCGGGCAGGCTCGCCCTTTGCATATATTCAGCGTCGGCGGAAATTTGATCCGGCCGAGGCCGCTTTTTTGGAGCCGGACATGCGCGTCGGCGCGCCGAAGGAAATCAAGGACAATGAATATCGCGTCGGCCTGACGCCTTCGTCGGTCGCCGAACTGGTCTACGCGGGGCACGAGGTTTTCGTCGAACGCGGCGCCGGGGAGGGCGCGGAACTGTCCGACGCCGATTATGCGTCGGCGGGCGGAACGCTGATCGATGGCGCCGAGGCGCTGTTCGCGCAGGCGCAGCTGATCGTAAAGGTGAAGGAGCCGCAGCCGCGCGAAGTCGCGCTTTTACGGCCAGACCATGTCGTCTTCGCCTATTTTCATCTCGCCGCGGACGCGCAATTGACGCGCGGCCTCATGGCGAGCGGCGCGCATTGCGTCGCCTATGAGACAGTCACTGCGCCCAGCGGCGGCTTGCCGCTGCTCGCGCCCATGTCGGAGATCGCGGGGCGGCTGGCGCCGCAAGTCGGCGCGCGTTTTCTGGAAAAGCAGGAGGGCGGGCGCGGCGTTCTGCTCTCCGGCGCGCCGGGCGTTCCGCCGGCGGAGGTTCTCGTTCTCGGCGCCGGCAGCGTCGGCGTGCAGGCGACGGCGATTGCGCTCGGCATGGGCGCGAGCGTCCTTGTCGCCGATCGCAATTTGGAGGCGTTGCGCCGGCTCGAGACGCGCTTCGGCTTCGCCGTGCGCACGATCTATTCGACGCGCGCCGCCATCGCCGAGTCGGTGAAGAGAGCCGATCTTGTCATTTGCGCCGCGCTCGCGCCGGGCGCGAAGGCGCCGATTCTGATCACGCGCGAAATGCTGGCGACGATGAAGCGCGGCGCGGTGATCGTCGACGTCGCCATCGATCAGGGCGGCTGTTGCGAAACGTCGCGGCCGACGAGCCATTCCCATCCAACCTATGTCGTGGACGGCGTCGTGCATTACTGCGTCACCAATATGCCGGGCGTGACGCCGCGCACATCGACCTTCGCCCTCAACAATGCGACGCTGCCATTCGCGCTCGCGCTCGCCAATAAGGGCTGGCGGCGGGCGCTGCAGGATGATCCACACCTGCGCGCCGGACTTGAAATTTCCGCCGGCCGGATCCTGTCGCCGCCCGTCGCGGCCGCGCATAACCTGCCTTTGTCAGCCGATCTGAATGTATTCACGGAAGTAGAAAGCGTTTAGCGTTGACATTCATTTGCCGTGAAGTCTGAAAAAACTGCAGTAGAATGCTTTGTTTACTATCACTATCGAGTTGACCAGCTCATCTGCTCTCAATTACGTAAGCAAGACGGCGGAGTTATGCGGCTGTCTTTGGGGCGGAGAAAGCGAGCATGTTCATCATCGTCGACGAGCGCGAGCTCGTAACGAACGGATACGCCTGTCGCTTCGCCGAAGAGGGAATCGTTTCGACCGGCTTTCGCGCCGGCCCTTTTCGCGAATGGCTCGAGGACGCGGTCGAAGGCGATATGGCGGCGATCGAAGCCTTTCTGATCGGCGAATGTCCCGCGCGAGAAGAGATTCCCAAGCTTATTCGCAAACGTTCGCAAGCGCCGGTCATCGCGATGAATGAAGCGCCTTCGCTCGAGCAAACGCTCGGCCTGTTCAGCGCCGGCGTCGACGACGTGGTGCGAAAGCCTGTGCATGTACGCGAAATTCTGGCGCGCATTCATGCGATCCGCCGTCGCGCCGTATCGCGTCCGGACGACGCGGCCGTCGGCGACATTCGGGTGTTCTTCGACGGGGGCGATCCGGTCGTCAATGGCGAGGTTCTGGCGCTGCCGCGACGCGAGCGGCGCATTCTCGAATATCTCGTCGTCAATCGCGGCCGCCGCCTGACCAAGGCGCAGATCGTCAGCGCTGTTTACGGACTCTTCGACGACGTTGTGGACGAAAACGTCATCGAGAGTCATATCAGCAAGCTGCGCAAGAAGTTGCGGGCGCGTCTGGGTTACGATCCGATCGATTCCCAACGCTTTCTTGGCTATTTATTGTCCTCGGCTCCGGCCGAAAGCGACTCTCCCGCCCGCTGTCTCGCCGCCGAATAGCGCAGGCGACGGCGCTTGCGCGGCCCGCCCGCGCCTCCTCATGCGGCTTTTTCGCCCATTCAGGCCGAAAAGGCCCGCTTCGCGGGCGTCGCCGCGCGATATTGCATTGTAATAATTTGATCTTATCTAGTTATGGCGCGGCTTTGGGCGGCGGGCGGCCGCGCTTTTCTCCCCCGCGCGCAATTGTTAGATCAATGACGCGGCGCGTGGTTGCGGGCATAATGAGCGCGCCGACGAATTTGAACGGACAGGCAGGTTTGGAAAGCATGAGCGCGAATCGGGACCAGGAACCCGCGGCCAGCCGGAAACAACCGACGCAGGCCGATGCGGTCTTGGGGCGCGAGGAGCGCCGCGAGAAGACCAAGACGCCGCGCAAGAATAAGAAGAGCGCCGCCGAGGCGCCGACCAATACCGGGGCGAAGAAGCCCGCGCCTAAGCCGCCGACGCCCGCCAAAGGCAATGGCGCGGCGAAGGACGCGCAGGCGCCCGGCGCCGCTTCCGGCGTCCTGCTTCCCCACCCCGGCCTTGCCGGCGCCGATTTCGAGCTGATGGCCGAAAACATGGCGCAGCTCGTCGACCAGGGCCGCAAGGCCATCGCGGCGGCGATCGGCGGCGTCAATCCGGGCGAGGCGCGCAGCGAACTCGCCGTCAGCGTCGCCGACGCGACCAAGACGCTTGGCGTCGTCGCCGAATATTGGCTTGCGAAACCCGAGCGCGCCGCCGC
>CAZCJY010000130.1:0-7584 GCA_964498975.1 uncultured Methylocystis sp. | reverse complement strand
GGCGCGCCTCTCAAGGACGCCGGACGGTAAAGGGCGAGATCGCGAGGGTCCTCGATCGCCTGCAATTCGCCCGAGGCGATCAATTCGGCGAGCAGCATCGCCGTCGTCTGCAGCGCTTCGATCTCTTCCTCGGAATAGACGCGGCGCACTTTGTTCTGCACGACGAGCACGCCGAGCGTATTGCCGCCGCGCAGGATCGGGACGCCGAGGAAGGAGTGATAGACTTCTTCTCCCGTCTCCGGCTTGTAGGAGAAAGCGGAATGTTCCTGCGCCTCGGAAAGCGCGAGCGGTTCGGCGCTCTTGGCGATAAGGCCGACCAGGCCTTCGCCGGCGTGCATGGTGGTCAGATGCACGGCTTCGCGGTTGAGGCCCTCGGTGGCGTAAAGCTCCAAGCGCTGGTCGGCGCGCAGCACATATACGGAACAAACTTCGGCGACCATATTGGCCGCGATCTGAACGACGATCTTGTCGAGCCGCGCCTGCGCGCTGACCGGCTCCGCGCTGATCTCGCGGAGACGGCGCAGCAGAAGGCGGGGTCCGCCGAGAGCGCTACGCATCAGATTCGTTCCCATTTCCGTCAAAATTTCGCCGGCAAGGCCGTCGCAAATAAAGCCGTGCAGCGCCTGTGGATTGCGACGGGGGCCGTCAAGCAGCGTATATTGACCGCGTCGGCGCTCCGCAAGCGCGGCCAAGAAGCGCAGCAACGCAAGGACCATACCGATATCGCACCGCTTATCGAATCGGCTTGCGGCTGACGCTCGGAGCCTCTACCACTTGGCGTTCAAAGCATGCGCGCCGGAGTTGGGGAGACGGCCCGGTGCGAGCGACGTCCGCCAGGTCGGGGCGGACGCTAGGACGCGCCTTCGAGAGCGGCGCCATCGAGAAGAGAATTCGTGCGTCTGAAAAAATATCTGATCGCTCTCTTTTTGTTCATCGCGTCGGCTCAGGCCCTGGCCATGGAGTCGGTGCGCGTGCCGCAGGGCGCGCGGGCGATCGACCTGACCCATGTCGTCGAGAAGCACTCCTCGCAGGGCGACCGCCTGCAGGTTTCCACAGCGCCGGGCTCCGACGGCATCGTCCGTCGTATCGAGGTTGGCGCCAAGGAGGCCGGCAGCCAGCCCAATTGGATCGTCTTCGCGCTGACGAACGACACCGACGAGCAGATCGAACGCCTCATCGTCGCGCCGCATTTCCGGCTGCAGGGCTCGGGGGTGATCTGGCCGGATCTCGGCTCCACCCGCATCTCCGCCATCACCGCGAGCCAGGGCTTTCCGCCGGAGGCCGAGGACGCGGCCGACGCCGATGTCTTCCGCCTCACGCTCGATCCCGGCACGACGGTCACTTATGTCGCGGAGCTGCATACGCCCAACCTGCCGCAGCTCTATCTGTGGGAGCCCGAGGCCTATAAGGACAAGGTGACCAGCCTGACGCTTTACAAGGGCATCGTCATCGGAATCGCCGGGCTGCTCGCGCTCTTCCTCACCATCGTCTTCGTGGTCAAGGGCGCGGTGATCTTCCCGGCGGCGGCGGCGCTGGCCTGGGCCGTGCTCGCCTATGTGTGCATCGATTTCGGTTTCTGGGACAAGATTTTCGGCTCGGACGCCAACACCGACCGCATCTGGCGCGCAGGCGCCGAGACCGTCCTTTCCGCGACGCTCGTCGTTTTTCTTTTCGCCTACCTCAATCTCAATCGCTGGCATGTGCGCGCCTGGCACGTCGCCGCGCTGTGGCTCCTGATCCTGCTCGACCTCGTTGGCCTCGCCGTTTTCGACGCGCCGGTCGCGGCCGGCGTCGCGCGCATTTCGCTCGCGACGGTCGCCGTCGTCGGTTTCGTGCTGATTCTCTATCTCGCGGCGCATGGCTTCGATCGCGCCATCATGCTGATCCCGACCTGGTTCCTGCTCGTCGTCTGGGTGGCGACGGCGGGCTTCGCGGTCGCGGGCTGGATGACGAATGATCTCGTCTCGCCGGCGCTGGTGGGCGGTCTGGTGCTCATCGTGATGCTGATCGGCTTCACGGTGATGCAAAACGCCTTCGCCACAGGCGGACTCTCTCATGGCGCGATCAGCGATGTGGAGCGCAAGGCGCTGGCGCTCACCGGGGCCAATGAAATCGTCTTCGACTGGGACGTGCCTTCCGACCATATTTACGTTAGCCCCGAGGCTGAGGCGGCGCTCGGCCTCGACCGCGGCGGGCTGGAGGGCGCCGCCTCCTCCTGGCTCGATCTGTTGCATCCTTTCGAGCAGGATCGCTACCGCGCCTGCCTCGACGCGATTCTCGAACAGCGCCGCGGGCGCATCAATCAGGAGTTTCGCCTGCGCGCGGCCGACGGCCACTATCTCTGCTACCGGCTGCGCGCGCGCCCCGTCGTCGGCCCGGACGGCGAAGTGATCCGCGTCGTCGGCACGCTGAACGACGTGACCGACGAGCGCAATGCGCAGGAACGTCTGCTGCATGACGCCGTGCACGACAATCTCACCGGCCTCCCGAACCGCGAATTGTTCTTCGACCGGCTGGAGGCGGCGCTGGTGCTTGCGCGCATGGAGAAGGACGTGCGCCCCACGGTGCTCGTCATCGACATCGACCGCTTCAAGCAGATCAACGAGCAGGTCGGCATCGCCATGGGCGACAGCATTCTGCTCACTGTCGCGCATCGCCTGACGCGGCTGCTGCAACCGCAAGACACGCTGGCGCGGCTCTCGGGCGACACATTCGCGATCATTTTGGTCTCCGAGACGCACGCCGACCACGTCATCTCGCTCGCCGATTCGGTGCGCCGGTCGCTGTCGACGCCGGTGCGTTTCACAGATCGCGAGATCGCGCTCTTCGCCTCCATCGGCATCGCGCTCTATGACCAGCAGATCCATCCCGGCGCCGACGACATGCTGGAGGACGCCGAGATCGCGATGCGTCACGCCAAGCGCAGCGGCGGCAATCGTATCGAAGTGTTCCGCCCCGCGATGCGGGCGCAGCGCTCCGATCGCCTGACGCTCGAATCCGATATGCGCCGCGCCCTGGAGCGCGGCGAAGTGAAGGTCTTCTTCCAGCCGATCGTCCGGCTGGAGGACCGCACCATCGCCGGCTTCGAGGCGCTGCTGCGCTGGGACCATCCGCGGCTTGGCCGGCTGGAGCCTTCCGAATTCATCCCGATCGCCGAACAGACGGGGCTGATCATCGACTTCGGCCTTTTGGCGCTGGAGCGCACGGCGCGCGAACTCGCCGCCTGGCAGCGCGCGCTCGCTGTCGATCCGCCGATCTTCGCCTCCGTGAATGTCTCGTCGCGCCAGTTGCTGCGCCATGACCTGCTGCGCGACGTGAAAAGCGTGTTGATGCGCAACGACATTCAGAAAGGCAGCCTCAAGCTCGAACTCACCGAGAGTCTGGTGATGGAGAATCCGGAATATGCCGCGCAGATGCTGGCGCGAATCAAGGAGCTTGGCGCGGGGCTTTCGCTCGACGATTTCGGCACGGGCTATTCGTCGCTCGCCTATCTGCAGCGTTTCCCTTTCGACACGATCAAGATCGACCGCTCCTTCGTGAAGCAGACGGGTAAGGGCGCGCGCCCCGTGATCCTGCGCTCGATCATCGCGCTCGCGCAGGATTTGGGCATGGACGTCGTCGCGGAAGGCGCGGAGACCGAATCCGATGCGATCGAACTTTATCAACTTGGCTGCGGCTATGCGCAGGGCTACGCCTTCGGGCGTCCGATCAGCGCGCAGGACGCGCGCCGTCTCGTCGGCGCGGCGCCGGAAGCCGCCTAGTCCCCTCTCCCCCCAGCCCGGCGAAACGGATAGGCTCGGCTTCGAGCGCGCTTCGTTTTCGACCGGCATTGCAAACGAAGCGAAACAATCAGCATTGAGACGCATCGCTTCATGGCCAAGAAGTCTTCTCCCTCACAACCTTCTTCTGTCGAGGAATTGACGCTTCTCGAAGCCCGCGCCGAACATGCCCGGCTTGGCGAGGAGATCGCGGAGCACGACCGCCGCTATTATCAGGAAGACGCGCCGACGGTCTCGGACGCGGAATATGATGCGCTGCGTCAACGCTATGAGGCGCTGGAAAAAGCCTTCCCTGAACTCGTCACCGAAGAATCGCTGACGAAGAAGGTCGGCGCGCGCCCAAGCGAAAAATTCGCCAAGGTGAAGCACGCCGTGGCGATGCTCTCGCTCGGCAATGTGTTTTCGGATGAAGAAGTCGAAGAATTCGTCGCTCGCGTGCGGCGCTTCTTGAAGCTCGGCGAAGACTCACAGCTTTGCTTCACGGCCGAACCGAAGATCGACGGGCTATCTTGCTCCCTGCGCTACGAGCGCGGCCGTCTCGTTCAGGCGGCGACGCGCGGCGACGGCTATGAGGGCGAGGACGTCACCGCCAATATCCGCACGGTGGCGGAAATACCGGAGACGCTGCGCGGCGCCGCGCCCGACATTCTCGAAATTCGCGGGGAGGTCTATATGACGCACGCGGATTTCGCCGGGCTCAACGAGCGGCAAAAGTCCGCCGGAAAACCAACTTTCGCCAATCCGCGCAACGCCGCCGCCGGCTCCCTGCGCCAGCTTGATTCGCGGATCACGGCGCGGCGCCCTCTGCATTTCTTCGCTTATGCCTGGGGCGAGACGAGCGCGCTGCCCGCGAAGACGCAAATGGGCGTGCTCGAGGCGTTCAAACATTGTGGCCTGCGGGTCAATCCGCTCACCAGAATCTGCGAAAGCGTCGAAGAGATGCTGGCGCATTATCGCGCGATCGAGGGGCGGCGGGCGACGCTCGGCTATGACATCGACGGCGTCGTCTATAAGGTCGACGATATTGCGTTGCAGGAGCGGCTCGGCTTCGTCTCGCGCGCGCCGCGCTGGGCGATCGCGCATAAATTTCCAGCCGAACGCGCGACGACGATTCTGCGCGCAATCGAAATCAATGTCGGCCGGACCGGCGCTCTGACGCCGATCGCGCGGCTGGAGCCCGTGACCGTCGGCGGCGTCGTCGTGTCCAACGCCACGCTCCACAATGAAGACGAGATCGCGCGCAAGGACATTCGCGTCGGCGATACGGTCGTCGTGCAGCGCGCCGGCGACGTCATTCCGCAGATCGTCGAAGTGGTGAAGGAGAAGCGCCCGTACGGCGCCAAACCCTATCAATTTCCGCATGTTTGCCCGCGCTGCGGCTCGGCCGCCTTGCGCGAGATCGACGAGAAGACGGGCGAAGCCGATGTCGTGCGCCGCTGCACCGGCTCGCTCGTCTGTCCGGCGCAGGCGGTCGAGCGCCTGAAACATTTCGCCTCCCGCAACGCCATGGATATTGAGGGGCTCGGCGACAAGCAGATCGAATATTTTTATGACGAGGGGCTGATCAAGACAGCCTCCGACATTTTCACGCTCGAGGCGCACGACGCGCATATGTCGCCGCGCCTTGCCGAGCGCGAGGGCTATGGCGAAACCTCGGTGCGCAATCTCTTCGCGGCGATCGAGGCGCGCCGCAGCGTTCCGGTCAACCGATTCATCTATGCGCTGGGCATTCGCCATGTCGGCGAGACCAATGCGCGCCGGCTCGCGCGCCATTTCGGCGATTTCGAATCCTTGCGTGAAACGGCGCGGGAGGCGTCGCCTGGAACCGAAGCGCGCGCGCGCATCGACTCGATCGATGGCATCGGGCCGGTCGTCGCCGAGGCGCTGAATGATTTCTTCGCCGAGCCGCATAATGAACGCGAGCTTGACGCGCTCTTGAAACATGTCTCGCTGGAGCCGATGCTGGCCATCGCTTCAACGTCGCCGGTCTCCGGCAAGACGGTGGTCTTCACTGGCGCGTTGGAGCGCCTCACGCGCGACGAAGCCAAGGCGCAGGCCGAGCGTTTCGGCGCGCATGTGGCCGCGTCCGTCTCGAAGAAGACGGACCTCGTCGTCGCAGGCCCAGGCGCGGGGTCGAAGCTCAAGAAAGCCGCCGAACTCGGGATAGAGGTGATTTCGGAAGACGAGTGGTTTACGCGCACCGGGCAAGGGTAGGGCGTTCACCCTCTCCCTATGGGAGAGGGTCGGTCCGAAGGACCGGGGTGAGGGGAAAGCCCTTCCGCGCCTTGCGCGCTCATTCAATCCACGAATTGCAGCCCCTCACCCGGCTGCTTCGCAGCCACCTTCTCCCTCTGGGAGAGGGTAGGCGCCCGCCGCTATACCGCCCGTGTGCCCGGCGTCTCGTCCTTCCGATAGGCCGTGCCGAATACATAGTCCCACCAGATGGCGTGGACGCCGAAGCCTTTTTCGGCGTCGCGGAAGTGATGCAGCATGTGCAGCCGCTTCACCATGCGGCCGAAATCGGACTTCGGTTGTCCGTGATGCGTCCAGAAATGCACGCAGTCGTAAATCACATAGCCAGCGATGAAGCCCGCAAGCGCTGGCCAGGCGAAGCTCGCGCCAAAGAGCAGACGGCTGAGCGTGAGCGCAATCAGCATGATCGGGCCTGAGAGCAGCGGCGGCATCACGAGCCGCAGCGGGTCGTTGGGATAGATATGATGCACGCCGTGGATGAGGAATTGGAAACGCGGACCAAGCCCGAAGGGCAGGGGAAAGACGGTGTGGAACAGATAGCGATGGCCAAAATATTCGGTCAGCGTCCAGCCGAGATAGCCGATGATGACGCCAAGCAGCACGAGCGCCAAGCTGTTCATCGTCAGCGAATAGACCAAAAGGCAAAGAACGAACGGGACATATAGGATCACGGGCGTCAGATGATGCACGCGCGAGAGCTTGTCGAGGAGATTGCTCTCGAAGAGGCGCGGAGAAGCGTCGAGCGCTTCGGTCTTTGCTTCCTGCGTCATGGGCCTTACTCCGCTGGCGCGGCGACGGGCGTCGCGCGCTCCGCCGCTTGCGTCACATTTTCCGAGCGCGTGCCGAGCGAATAGGCGGGGTCGAATATAAAGGTCACGAGCAGCGCCACCCAGGAGCGATGGCAGCCGAGCGTATCGTAGAATTCGGGCGCCATCGCTTTCAGCTCCGGCAGCCGGTTCCACGGAATTTCGTGAAAATCGTGATGCTCGTTGTGATAGCCGATGTTGAGCGCAAGCTTATTGAGCGACCCATAATAGTCGAACGTGCCTTGATCCGGTCCGAAGGCGAAATGCTCCTGCAGCCAGCGCGCGCTCAAAGGATGCAGGCCGCCGACCGAGAACCAGAAGGAGAAGAAGAGATAGAGCAGGGCGGTTGCGCCGAAGGCCCAGAGCACGAAGAGATCGAAAACGGCGATTACGGCGATGTTGATATAGGTCCATGTCCCCCAGATTGGCACCGTGCCTTTCAATCGTGACAGGCGCGCAAGTTGGATCGCCGGGAAGAAGAACAGCCACACGGCCTTGCGCCATGCGCTGTTGCCCACCCATTCGACCTCCCATTTGCTCGGGATGTCAGCGTCATAGTCATAGGCCGAAAGATGCGAGTGATGCTTGATGTGATAACAGCGAAAACCCATCGCGGTCGGAAAGGCATTGGGAAGATCGGCGAGGATCGCCGTCCATTTATTGGCGAGCGGATTGTCGAAGACGCAATTGTGGATCGCGTCGTGAATGATGACGAAATTGGCGTGATTGGCGAAGGCGCCGACGCA